>JBKPQV010000376.1:0-4331 GCA_046734235.1 Acidobacteriota bacterium | reverse complement strand
CGAGGAGCCGGTGGATACAGTGGCGTTTCCCTGTTTCCGAAAAGAGCTATGGGAGGATCTTGGTGGCTTTAATGAGGAGCTTCTGACCAATGAAGACTACGACTTCAATTATCGAGTTAGGCTCAGCGGAGGAACAGTCTTATTAGATCGAACCGAGCATTGTGACTATTTCGCGCGCTCAACCTTAAGTGGTTTAGCCAGACAGTATTTCCGTTACGGCCAGTGGAAGGCGCGCATGTTGAAGTTACATCCGCGCTCAATCCGTGGGCGACATCTGGTTGCCCCCGTATTTGTAGCCTCGATTTTATTGCTCAGCCTGAGTGGAATATGGACGTCAGTCGCCCTCTGGTTACTAGGCTTAGAATTGATGGTTTATATTACTCTTGCCTTGCTTCTTGGCTGGCAACGAGGTTATGGAATACTGGATGGGCTCGCGCTCACGCTCATTATGCCGCTGATCTTTTTGATAATTCATCTGTCGTGGGGCATCAGCTTTTTTCTGGGTTTCGTGCGACTTCGAGATAAGGATGTATTGAGAAGGTAAGGTGTTTGTCATCTCTGGCCCTTTTCGTTCTTTAGTCGTGCGCCCCGCTGTCACGTGAGAGAAAATCAGTCAATCATGTCGATGCCTAACCAGTTAATTCTGTTGAGATTTTGCGAACACACCAGAGCGATGCCGGTTGGGAACAAAGTCAAATAATAAAATTGATTCAGCGATTCTGTGTTTGGATTTTTGAGAAGCTGGTCCAAATACCCCAAAGGATAATTGCTGACAACGGAGTCAGAATAAACTAAATGAGAATAAGCATTTTCGGTTTGGGTTATGTTGGCTGTGTTTCTGCGGCCTGCCTTGCCAAAGAAGGGCACGACATAATCGGTGTTGATGTAAATCCAGTTAAAGCTGATCTCGTGAGCAGCGGTTCTAGTCCAATCATCGAGGAAGGTATCGAAGCACTGATCGGACAGATGGTAAAAAATAAGAAACTCCGGGCAACGACTGACACGCTCGAAGCTATCCAGTCTTCTGAAATGTCTCTGATTTGCGTCGGTACGCCAAGCAATGCAAACGGCAGTCTTGACCTTACGTTTGTAAGTCGAGTATGTCAGGATATCGGAGTTGCTCTCAAGGAGAAAGGCAGCCACCATGTTGTTATCATTCGCAGCACGATGCTTCCGGGAAGTGTCGAAAGTGTGGTTGTCCCAGCGTTGGAACAATTTTCAGGGCTTAAAGTGGGAATCGATTTTGGCGTCTGCATCAATCCAGAGTTTTTGCGCGAGGGTTCTTCTATAAAGGACTTTTATGCCCCTCCGTTCACGTTAATCGGGGCAGACGATGGAGAAATCGCGAGTCTGGTCAGTCAACTCTATCGGGGTATAGACGCCCCGGTTATTGTTACCTCAATAAAGTCAGCGGAAATGGTCAAGTACGTTTGCAACTGCTATCACGCCTTGAAAGTCGGCTTTGCAAACGAGATTGGCAATATTTGTAAGGGCCTCGGAATTGACAGTCATGAAGTCATGGAAGTTTTTTGCCGTGATACCAAGCTGAACATCTCTCCGTACTACTTGAAACCAGGATTCGCCTTCGGTGGCTCTTGCTTGCCAAAGGATCTGCGAGCAATGAACCATAAAGCCAAAGAGCTGGATGTTGAAGTGCCGATCCTTTCGGCAATTCTGCCGAGTAATCGTCTCCAGATCGAACGGGCAGTCGCTATTATCTTGAAGTCAGGCAGGAAAAAAATTGGGATACTCGGTTTTAGTTTTAAGGCCGGAACTGATGATTTACGCGAATCACCGATGATTGTCCTTATCGAAACATTGATAGGAAAGGGCATGCAATTAGCAATCTACGATCGAGACGTGTCGCTGGCACGTCTAATGGGAGCAAATAAGGAGTACATTGATCGCGAGATTCCCCATATCTCTCAACTCATGCGCTCGAGTGTGACCGAAGTCATCGACAATTCGGAAATAATCGTCTTGGGAAACAAGGCGGATGAGTTTCGAGAGGTCAAGTCGAAGCTGAAAAGTGGTCAAATCCTGGTCGATTTGGTCCGCCTGTTTGAGAGTGGTTCTTCAGATGGAACCTATGAGGGCATCTGCTGGTGAGGCGTATCTCCGACCGAGCACAAATATTGCTTTGAGCAAACGGTACACTCCGGCGCGCGTACGAAGAACCTTAATTGTTCTGACCTTCAGTTTATTTTTATGGTTCCCGCTCGCTTGGGGCATTGCGCGGTTTTTGATTGTGAAGTCGCCGCTTCAAGAGGCAGACGCAATAGTAGTCCTTAGTGGATCAGCGGCATATAAAGAACGCACTCGTCACGCTGCCGCTGTCTTTAATGCCGGTCGCGCACCAAGGATTATTCTCACGAATGACCATCAGAAAGGTGGCTGGTCGACAACAGCACAAGACAATCCCTACTATTTCGAAATGGAGCAAGAGGAGCTTGTACATTGCGGCGTTCCTCGGGAACGCATTATCGTACTTAAGGAACCAGTTGATGGCACATATGAAGAGACTATATTGCTTAGACGCTATGTCGAATCTGAGAAGATTCAGTCGATCTTGGTTGTAACTTCTGCCTATCATTCGCGTCGAGCATGGTGGACACTACGGAGAGTTTTTAACGGCAGTTCGGTATCAGTAGGCTTAGAGCCAGTTGACACAGGTTTCCAGACACCTCGGCCATCCACATGGTGGTTTCATCTTCGAGGCTGGAAAGCTGTGCCGACTGAATACGTAAAATTGATTTACTATTGGTTTCGGTTACCTTGAGTAGTCGGTTTATGGTAATCGCTCACAATTGATTGTTTCTACCTAATTAGCACGCGAATTGCCAAACGGACGGGAATAGGGGTTCAATTAATCTCATGAGTTACTTTCGCAGACTGATATTCGTATCTTTGGTTCTTACTGTGTTTGGATTGGGTACAATTTCAAAGGCACAAGCAGATCCGTTATTTTTCAGCAATGTAGTCGCCTTACAGAATGGCGGCTCGAATCAAGTGGATCTCTTTTCTAACCCGAATACAACAATTTACGGTACTGAACTTAGCTTTTTGGTCGATATTTCCGGTGTGCTATTACCGCCGGCGACCAATACTCTCCAGATTACTTACCAAGCACAAGGAAGTTCCCCAATCGTCCAGACTTTTCAGATTCCTCTTTTTGGTTCTGTGCCCCCGCCCTTAACGCTGCTCTTTGCAATCAATCAGACTGGTGCGACGCCGCAGGGGAATCCCGCCATACTGACTCTCGATTTTCTTGGAAATTCTCCGGATTTCATTATTCCAAGTGGGCCTTTGGCCGGCAACCGAGTTGATTCCTACACTTACTCCTTCAACGTGGTGCAGCCCGTGCCCGAGCCAGCATCCATAATCTTCCTAGGCACAGGATTGGCGGGAGTAGTAGTTCGTTGGCGCATAGGAAGGAAATTGAGATCGCCGAAAGTGCGGTGATCAAGTCTAAATTCTTTCTGTTGACCAAATTGTTGGACCTGTTCCCTTTTTGAACTGCTAAATCCAGTTGAAATACTCAACTCCCAATTTGCACGCCAAACACCCGTCCTAATTAAAGGATCTATATTTCATGGCTGGAGAAGAACTGAGCACCTCGACTTTGAGTTTGCACGCGAGCGAAGTTAAAAGTGGAGAACGGTTTGAGTTTGGTAAGAATTGGAGTCGCTTCCTTACGCTCCTCGACGACAATCGCATAAGGGAGGCTGAAGAGTCGCTCAAACGCATGCTCGAGGTTGAAAATCTGACGAGAAAGAGTTTTGTCGATGTCGGTTCGGGTAGTGGTTTATTCAGTCTTGCCGCACGACGATTAGGTGCGAGGGTACACTCCCTAGATTTTGATCCGCAGTCTGTCGCGTGCACGGCAGAGCTCAAAAGGCGTTACTGTCCCGATGACCCTTTGTGGTGCGTTGAAGAAGGTTCGGCACTGGATAAAAACTATCTCGAGTCACTTGGCACATTTGACGTTGTCTACTCTTGGGGAGTGTTGCACCACACTGGAAACATGTGGGCCGCATTAGGCAACGTTCACTCGCTTGTGTCAGACGGTGGAAAGTTGTTCATTGCAATCTATAACGATACTGGGAGTCAGAGTAATCGCTGGAAGGTCATAAAGAAAATTTACAATCGATTACCGAGGCCATTAAAGGCGCCGTTTACAATTCTGATGATGGCTCCAGCAGAGTTAAAGGCAATTGCAAAGTCCGTCATAACTTTGAATCCAGGAAGTTACGTGCATGCTTGGACGGGATATGATTCGGCCCGGGGAATGAACCGCTGGCATGACATGGTTGACTGGGTGGGTGGATACC
>JBKPQV010000375.1:0-3505 GCA_046734235.1 Acidobacteriota bacterium | reverse complement strand
GCGCTAAAGGCACTCGGTCGTTCGGCAGAAATCGTCTACGTTGACGACGGTTCAAGTGATGGCAGTTTGAAAATTCTACGCGAGATCGCAGAAATGGATCCGCGCGTTCGCGTTGTGGCGCTGCGCCGAAATTACGGTCAGACGGCGGCAATGGCGGCAGGCATTGATGCAGCACGAGGGAAAGTCTTAATTCCGATGGATGCTGACTTGCAGAACGACCCGGCAGACATCACCAGATTACTCGACAAACTCGATGATGGATTCGATGTCGTGTCGGGTTGGCGCAAAAACCGGAAAGACAAGATGGTAACGCGAAAGGTTCCCTCAATGATCGCAAACCGCCTGATTTCGTGGATTGGCGGAGTGCCGCTTCACGACTACGGTTGTTCATTGAAGGCTTACCGGCGTGAGTCTTTACAAGATGTAAAACTCTACGGCGAGATGCATCGGTTTATTCCAATATATGCCTCGTGGGCTGGAGCGCGGGTAACGGAAATCCCGGTGGAACACCATCCGCGGACAATGGGAAAGTCGAAGTATGGGTTGTCGCGCACCGTCAAAGTCGTATTCGACTTGATTACGATTAAGTTTATGGCGTCGTATCAAACGAAGCCTTTGTATCTTTTTGGTTGGGCCGGTTTATTGACGTTTGCCGCTTCGTTCTTATCCGCCTTGTTGGCTTGCTTGATGAAATGGGCTAGTTGGCCACACCATGCGGACTTCGTGCAGACACCCTTACCAATCATGTCGATGGTCACACTGGTGCTCGGCGTGCAATTGTTTTTGATGGGATTGTTGGCAGAGATGCTAGTGCGTACTTATCATGAATCGCAAGCCAAACCGATTTACGCTGTTAGACAAAGGATTGGTTTTAAAGACTAGATGTTATGTCTTTCTCGACGCTTTTACTCTCAGTCGTTTTTTCCCTGGGCCTTTTAGCTTCCGCGCAGACACCCGCAAAACAGCAACTAGCAGAAGCCGCTGCCGATCGAATAGTTAAGCGCTTTTATGAAGAATTAGATTTTGGTGTTATCTATCGAGAGATGTACGTTTCAAACCCAAAATTGCGCAAAGCAGAAGTCCAGATCATTATGGAAAACATGATTCGACAAGGAGATCACTGGTCAGGAGATTCAAGCGAAATCGAACGGAGACGCGACATTGACTTCGCCACCATGGAGCGAGCCTACATTGCATTATCCAATTTTCATTGGCTTTCCGCTGCCGTGTCCATGACGCACAAAGGTGATGACAAAGAGTTCGCAAAGGCGCGTGATGAAGCAAATGAGAAATATCTCGATCCGATGAACGATAAGAAAGAATGGCCAATTCTTACAAGCAGCCAGCTCGACGAAAAGATGACCGCCCGCTTCAATGGAATGTCCAATTTCTTCCGGTCCTACGTAAGCAGATCAAATTTTGATACTCCCGAATTCAAGCGGCGTGAGACAGCTATCAAGGAAACCCGGCCCCCGGATTCAGTCGAGGCGTTCAAAGCTCTATTCGAGCCGTTTGGTTTAAAACCTACTGACGAGTTGTACCTGGTGCGACGAGGAAGATTCTATTTCTATTTGTTGAAAGAGAAGGGCGAGTTGCGAATGCTAACCTGGACAGATCGTATCAGATCTTAGCGTTCGACAAATGTGCCTGAGTTTTAGCGAAGCATGTGTGGAATAACTGGTTGGGCTAGCTTGGATTCATACGCGCCGCCACTCGATGGCGGGCGAGAACTTTTGCATTCGATGTGTGAAAGAATGCTCCATCGTGGCCCCGATTCCGAAGGACTCTTTGTAACCAACGGTGCTGCGCTTGGTATGCGCCGCCTCGCTATTATCGACCTTGTAACTGGCGAACAACCAGTCTTTAACGAAGATAAGAGTGTCGCCGTCGTACTCAACGGGGAGATTTACAACTACCGCGAGCTTCGAGCGAATCTGGAGAAACGCGGTCATTCTTTCCGGAGCGAATCCGACACGGAAGTGCTGCCGCATCTTTACGAAGAATACGGCGACGACATGATGCGCGAGCTCAATGGGATGTTTGCCTTCGCATTGTGGGATAGCAAACGACGCCGACTGTTGATTGCACGCGATCGATTTGGTGAGAAGCCTTTGTATTGGGGCGTTTTTGATAGGACTTTGTTGTTCGCTTCAGAACCAAAAGTCTTACTCGCGCATCCTTCTGTTCGACCGGGTCTAAATCTTCAGGCACTACGCCAGTATCTTTCATTCGATTATGTCCCTGCACCGCTCTCGATCTACGAGGGCATCGAAAAACTTCCCGCCGCTCACAAATTAGTTCTGGAAGACGGTCGCGTCTCAACTAGTTGCTACTGGCAACTGAATTACACAACCGCATCACCCGTTCCGAGCGAGCGTGAGGCCGCTGACCAACTACAGGAATTACTTGCTGATAGTGTGCGAATGCGCTTGGTCTCGGATGTCCCGCTCGGTGTGCTGTTGTCAGGTGGCGTGGATTCATCGAGTGTTGCCGCCTTCGCAGTAAGAGCTTCTTCGGAAGCCGTCAAAACTTTCTCGATTTCTTTTGCTGAAAGCTCGTTTGATGAATCTACTTACGCACGTGCTGTCGCGAAGTTTTTAGGTACTGACCATCACGAAGAACGCTTGAGCGCAAATCTTGCGGCGAACCTGGTGAGTGAAATTGGTGCTTGGATGGACGAGCCTTTTAGTGACCCGTCGCTAGTTCCAACTTACTTGCTCTCACGATTTACGAGAAAGCACGTGACTGTTGCATTAGGTGGTGACGGCGGCGACGAACTTTTTGCGGGCTACCCGATGTACGCTGGTCATCGCTGGGCAGAGATTTACAAGCGAGTACCCGCTCAGCTCCGACGTGGAGTTGTCGAGCCGTTAATTAGACTGCTTCCGGTTAAAACTAAGAACCTGTCGTTTGACTACAAGGCGCTCAGGTTTGTTACCGGTGCAAAGTATGACCCGGTAGCCATGCACCACATTTGGTTCGGATCGTTTACTCCTGAGGAACAACAACAGGTATTGACGGCTGATGCACTGGCAGCCACCGATGACGATATTTATCGGCAGGCCCGCCAAATGCTGGATGAGTGTGGCGAAAAGGATCTCATCAAGAGCATGCAAAACCTCGACACGCGGTTGTACCTGGCAGAAGACATTTTGACCAAGGTCGATCGCGCAAGTATGGCGGTCTCGCTGGAAGTTCGGGCTCCCTTTCTTGATCCGCGCGTCGCTGAGTTTGCTGCGTCGTTACCGAGTAACTACAAGCTGCATGGACACAAGACAAAATACATTCTGAAGAAAGCCGTCGATGAATTATTGCCACGCTTTGTGACGCGCCGTCCAAAGAAGGGTTTTGGTGTGCCTGTGGCTGAGTGGCTGAAGTTCAAGCTCAAACCTTTGGCGAGAGATTTGTTGTCGCCGGAACGGGTAAAGCGAGCCGGAGTTTTTGATCCGGCATTTGTGTCACGTTTACAGGACGAACATGAACGCGGCATCGCAAATCATCGAAA
>JBKPQV010000374.1:0-5708 GCA_046734235.1 Acidobacteriota bacterium | reverse complement strand
ATTCAGGGCTCAGTTCGCTATAGCTGCTGGAGTTACCCTGCGCACCGGGTAGCGGAACGGTGTGTGTCTGGCATGCGGTTGCCCTCTTGTCTAGCTTGTTAACTATTAAATCAACGCACTCTTCCGCCAATCTGCGAAAGGTTGTTAGTTTGCCACCGACAATCGAGAGATAGTTTTGTTCCTGAGGATGCTCGCGAATGAAATGACGTCGAGTAATGCCTGAGGCCTTCTTATTGCCAGCGTAGGCCAACGGGCGCACTGCTGAAAAAGTGTAACAAACATCTTCACGTTTTAGGTTTGCATCCGGAAATGCGCGATTGGTTTCAGCAAGCAAGTAATCAACTTCCCACAACTCGCTGCGAATCTCATCAAGGTCTTCTTCGAAGCGAACGTCAGTAGTTCCAATCAAGTAATTTCCGTTCCAGGGAATTACAAAAAATGGCCTTTTATCACTTGCTGCTTCCACATAAACGGCGCTAACAGGGCTGCCTGAGAATCTCCTCACGACGATGTGGCTGCCTTTTGTTCCACCAATCAGAGGCGCAGTTGAAGCAGAATCATTAACCTGATCAACCCATGGCCCGCTGGCATTTACGACGATCTTAGCCGCGGTAATTTCAGTTTCGGTGTTTCCCTTTCTAACAAATTCCACGGAACCGTTAAGCACTTTTGTAACTTCTGCGTGAGTTATTAGCTCAGCTCCGTGTTCCAAGGCTGACAAAACATTCTCAAGAACTAAACGCTCGGCGAATTGAACCTGACAATCGTGATATAAAGCGCCACCGATCAAGCCATCTCCATTCAAACCAGGGGATCGCTCAAGCACTTGATCCCGCGTCAACATTTGGTGACGTGGAAGCGACTTGTCGAAGGAGAGAAGATCGTAGGCCAGCATGGCGGCCCTGATTTTCAGCCGGCTGCGACTACCCTGCTCATAAATCGGAATAAGAATCGGTATTGGCTTTACCAAATGAGGTGCGATCTTCAGCAGGACTTCGCGTTCACGCAGAGATTCTCGTACCAGGCCAAGCTCCCCGTATTCGAGATAGCGCAAACCGCCGTGAATCAATCGAGTCGAACCGCTACTTGTTCCTCCTCCGATGTCTCTCTTGTCGATTAACAGTACTTCCAGGCCACGCATCGCGGCATCTCGTGCGATCCCGGCGCCATTGATCCCAGCTCCAATGATCACCAAATCAAATTTAGTCGATGAAAAAGTTTTAGACATCAGGACGCTAAAAGTTACTCGTCTCGCACGAAATGGTGCTGACACTGCACGTTCTGCGGCGCCTACCGGTCAATAAAACACTCATGATTAATCAAACAGAATCAAAAACTCAAATTTGAGGTTTCTCACATCCAAAGATTTCCACAGGACGGAGGGACCTGGACCCAACGAGACACCCCCAATTTCTCGCGATTTCCAAGCTAACTAATTTGCTTGATTGCAACGCGATTTGAGAAGTCTCAATTCAACAAAACTGCCTGAAAAGTAACCACTTGCGGGCATAACCCTTGCTCACAACTTAAGCACAACTGAGCTTCAGCAGAACAGGCACGGCACCCTGGTCACCGCAGCTCAGCAGAGCACCGTCGGCACCGTCGCTCTTTGTCGCACCAACTACGCGCGCCGACCAAAAGCAAAATTCGAGGTCCATTTCAGCAAAGGAGTATTACCATGTGGTCTTCCCGACTGTTTTCTATCGTTCTCCTTCTCCTCCTTACCCTCTTAACGACCAACCTGAAGATTTACGCCTCTGATGAGGAACCCGACGAATATGACGTCAAAGCTCGTGTCGTACGGATTAGCTTGATCTCCGGTGAAGTTAATCTGAGGCGGAAAGACAATACCGAATGGGAACGAGCCCGACTAAATTTTCCGCTCGTGGAAGGCGATACGCTCGCGACGGATCGCGATTCGAAACTTGAAATTCAGTTTGACGCTCGCAACTTCGTTCGACTTGCTCCTAACACTACTGTGCAGATTGTGGCCCTGCGAACCGAAGGGGTTGCACTTAGTGTAATTGAAGGAAGTGCCATCGTCAGGCTGGTGAAATTTGATCGCCAGCATGAGTATTTTGAAGTCGACGCGCCTCGCACAACATTGGCAGCCGAGAAAAAAGGGCTGTACCGGATCGATGTGCCTCGTGACGGACGCGTCCGCTTGACGGTTCGCGACGGCGGCAGCGCGCGCATTTATTCTGATACATCCGGCTTCGCTCTTCGCGATGGTCGCACTGCGGAGCTCGTGATTGATGGTGTGAATGCCGGTGATTGGGAATTTGTAGCCACAGCAGGGTTCGATGCTATCGATGATTGGGTCAACGACCGCGAACGCTACCTGGCCCAGCGCATGCGCTATGACGTTCAGTACTACGATCAATACGTTTGGGGTGCAGAAGATCTCGACGCCTATGGTGATTGGGCGTACACAACGGACTATGGTTGGATCTGGCGCCCACATTCGTCGGTCATCAATGTCTATTCTGACTGGGCTCCATATCGTTATGGCCGCTGGGTCTGGTGTCCGCCTTACGGCTGGACCTGGGTTGGTTATGAGCCGTGGGGTTGGGCGCCTTACCACTATGGGCGCTGGGTGTTTCATGGCGGCTATTGGGCATGGTGTCCGCGCAGTGCTTATTTCCATGATCATAGTTGGTGGCGACCAGCACTCGTTGTTTTCGTACATGTAAGCGACAACTATTGCTGGTACCCACTTGGTTACCATCAACGGGATCCACATTCTCGTTATTACAATCAAGATCGGCTAACACCAATGCGAGCCAGGGAACTCGCAAACCTGCAGCGGGTGAACCCGGTTGAATTACGCGCCGTAACTACCGCTAACGCACGTCAGATTGGTAACGAAGACTTACGGCCGGCAAGAGCTGACGCAGCGCTGGCTCGCAGGGTGATTACATCAGAACCTTTACGGAATGGCATTCCGGCACGTCAATCTCCGTCAGACTCCGCGGCTCGTAGTGAGTCAGGCTCCACTAGACCGGCGAGGATTGCGGTGCCATCGGCGAATACGGGTGCGGCTGCACGAACTCCTGGTGTGTCACTTGATGATGAGCTTCGTCGTACACGAGTACTCAACGGCAGAGAAGCTCGGCCTTCTACTCCAGTCGTTGACGCGTCGGCAGGTAACGATGGACAGGCGCCGAGACCAACAGGAGCGATAACGCGTCCTGCTCGAACACCTCAAGAAACAGGAAATGGTGTCAACCGCAATTCGGATAATGGGGCTGAGCCGTCCCGACCGGAAAGACGACCCGTTACGAGTCCGACTCGTACTGAGGAAGATTCAGTTCCGACTCGAATTGATCAACCGGGTAGTCCTGATTCTGCGGACAGGCCGGTGCGCGATCGAGAACGTATAGAACCTGCCCGCCCGGAGCGACGCATTGAAACGCCAACGCCGTCCTATGAACCACCACAAAGAAGTGCTCCACCAGCGCGAATAGAGGTGCCGCAGCGCAGCGAAGCACCACAACGAAGCGAGGCGCCCCCTCAACGAAGTGAACCTCCGCGAAGCGAGGCGCCGCCTCAACGGAGTGAACCACCACGAAGCGAAGCTCCGCCTCAACGGAGCGAGCCACCACAGCGGAGTGAAGCGCCACGTAGTGAACCCCGGAGTGAGGCTCCTGCGAGACCTTCGCGTCCGGATAACTACGAGCCTCCATCACGCTCCGAATCACCAAGGTCGGAACCGTCACGATCGGAGTCACCTCGATCTGAGCCCACACGGTCTGAGCCATCAAGGTCTGAGCCATCACGGTCGGAACCGTCGCGTTCTGAGCCGTCGCGTTCTGAACCATCACGTTCTGAGCCATCACGATCTGAACCGTCACGCTCAGAACCGTCACGGTCTGAACCTTCACGATCAGAACCGCGATCAGAACCGGCTCGCGATCCTGATTCGGGACGACCAAGCAGACCGGATAAGCCGCGACGCTAAGACGAAGCCAAACCCGCGACAGACAAAGTCGATCAGTCAACTGATTGACATGTCTGTCGCGGAAACAGCTCACTCAAGTCGTGCGCTGTCAGCTAACCAAGTTAGAATGCTTCGAACCTATCAGGGAGAGGGTCATGAAAAGAGGAAGATTCCTAAGTCTTATTGTTGGACTCATCGTAGTTATTGTTGGCGTTTACCTGGCGAGCGTTCCCAGCAAGGCCCAGGACACCAGTGTTGGGCTCCGGCCGGATATGTCAAGAGCATTGCGGACCAAGGCACAACGTGGTCCTGCCACCCGAAAGAATGCCTATCAACCCAAGCGCCCAGTTGCGCAAAATGCGCTCCGGCCCAGAAATGTAAATGATGAGTCAAGAACAGTGGCTCGTCTTAGTCACGACCAGATCCCGTTGCCAAATGGGCCAATTGTCGCGGGAACGCCATTGAGTAAAGTCCTACATACTTCGCACTTGAGTTTGACTTCAACTGCAGGCACTGATGAGCAATTTGTTGATCGAACCAACGATCTTGTTGCGGATGACCAAACTACGTTCGATAACGTTGGGGGCTCATTCGATATTGCAGTAGGCAAGTCAGGTACGCGTTATGAAGTTTTCTCAGCAACGTTGGGCAATGATTTAGTCGGCATACTCGTTGCTGCTAGTGACACCAATGGCGATTACGTAGCTGATACATCCTTGACATTTAACCTGCGTACCAACTTCATGCTTCCTTCTGCAGCTGCTGTAGTAGCTGGTACCTCAGCCGATGGGAAAGAATTTGTCGTAGTGTGTTCGAGTGGGTTTTTCGAGACGGGAAATCCAAGTAATGAACCGACTCCTGGAGTCGTTCTTCTCGTGCGAAATCCAGTCACCGGAGGATTTGACGATTCACAGACTAAAATTCTTGTCCAGATTGGCAATTCTCAGTTGGAAAACGCAAATGCGATGGCCTTGATGCCAAACAATGATTTGTTGATAGCTGACTTCACTTCGAATGAACTACGAGTCGTGCGAGACACAAACGGTGATCGCATGCCCGACACACTCGATGCCACACCCTACTATTCATTTCAGTTTGCCGACGATGCCCCACTTGATATTGCAGTGAATTCTCGCGGCGTCGTTTTTTCTCACTCCGAAGGAACTGACACGTTGATTCTCGCTATCTACGACGACAACGGTGATGGCCGAGCAGATCATGACGAGGTTGCGGTAGAAGGCCTTTCGATCGAAAACAACCTGTTCCTTCATGGAATGACGGTCGACGACAACGGCACAATTTACGTTATTGAGGACGCCACCGGAAAGCTTGACGCACCTCGCATAGATGCCTTTCGGGATCCACTGCAGGACGGGTTTCCTGAAAACGGAAAAATATTTACCGCTGCCGGCGCCAGTAACCTTGGCTTGAGTGGTATTGGTTTCGGACCTGCGAACAAAAACATCAACAATACTCAAGATTTTGTGCGCCAGCACTATCTCGATTTCCTCAGTCGTGAACCTGACCCATCAGGATTTGCATTTTGGGTGAACAACATTGATGGTTGCGGCACCAACGCTCAGTGCCGCGAGGTAAAACGCATCGACACTTCAGCGGCATTTTTCCTGTCGATCGAGTTTCAGGAAACAGGATTCCTGGTTTACCGTCTGTATAAGACTTCATTTCCCGAGTCGTCGGCGCGACCGCGTGGACTGCCACGTTTCCATGAGTTACTAACAGGCTCGCGCACTATTGGGACTGGCGTAGT
>JBKPQV010000373.1:0-5525 GCA_046734235.1 Acidobacteriota bacterium | reverse complement strand
TGAAGGTGCCACACCTTTACTCCTTGTTGTGCGGTGGCCTGGCAACGCTTTGTCACGGCGAGATTAAACAAACTTCGCCTCCCACATTCCAAAAAGGTTGTAATCAATGATAGGTCGTGATCGGATAAGGATCACTGTAACAAAGCGGTGCCGGGCCACCGCACTCCAAGGAGGCTCAGGCTGCTTGTTTTAGAAACCTTAATAATGCGCGTTCCGCTGGATGCAATTTAATTCCTCGATAATGTCGAAATTTGTCCAAAGACAAATTGCAGTTAGGCACGCATCGGCCTCGCTCAAATTCAGAGATGATTTCCGGACAGACATAGGAGCCTCTGCAAACCGCCGGCGTGTTTCCTAACGCTTCTGCTGTCTCTTTAATCGCAGTGACGATCTTCTTTTTACGCGCGCTTAGTTTTTCATCTGCTGACGTGCCGATACGATTGAGGTTGGACGCGCAGATCAGAGTTCCGGCCCACGTGCGAAAATCCTTAGCACTAAACTTCTCCCCCATCGCTTCCTTTATATATGCATTGATGTGCTGGCGCGTTACGTCAACGAATTCGCCTTGTCCGTTCTGGAATTGAAAAACGCGCGGGCCGGGTTGCTTTAGTAACGTTTTCACTACCTTTGCCACTCGACGATCTTTCAGTTCTCGTTGTTGTCGCACTTTTGACTTGCCAGGAAAATCAAATTGCACAGTATCGCCCTTAATAGATACATGTTTACTTCGCAGAGTAGCTAAGCCAAAGCTTCCATTATCTCTTGCATACACGTCGCTTCCGGGTCTCATTGAACAACTCGACAAGATTCGCAGTACGCACGCCAGCACCCGTTCTCGCTCAAGTCCCGATTCGCGAAGGTCTCGACTAATCGTTTTTCTCAAAGAAGGTAGTGCCTGAGCAAAGTGAGTCAGGCGGCGAAACTTCTTCAAGTCCCTGCTTCGGTTGTGGCTTTCGTGATAGAGGTATTGCCAACGGCCAGCAGCATCCTGACCAACTGCTTGTAGACGCCCACCCGCAGAAGAATTAATTGCCACATCTTTCCAGGCCGGGGGGATCGCCAGGCTTTTAATGCGTTTAAGATCGGCTTTGGTCACAGACTCAGCATTTAAGCTTCGATACCGAAATCCTCTTTCGGGTGATCCGATCCGACGAATGCCAGTGGATTGAAGTCGTTCAAGATTTGTCATAGCTGAACAGGTTGAACGCGAAATACAGTGGAACGCAAATTGTTAGTCAAAATTGTCAGAACTCCTCCGCAGTAAGTTTAGAAAGGGCCGAATTGAGGAAGAAAATCCGAAAGACGGAAAAAAGTGTGAACATCGAGGCGCCGTCGATTTCCAATATCGTCTGTTCTTCATGTGGCGCCGTGATTAAGTCCAAGGTGAATGCCGAACGAATGTGTTTGATATGTCATGCGCGGATGCTAAATGACTATTTTCACAAGAAAAGAAGCGACGAGAGACCAGACATGTCTCGCGTCGCTCCGAAATAATTCTAAGCGCACCCACTCATCTCTTCTTCTGATCTCCGCGATCACCCTGACCAGGTGGCACTTTGGTTTTTGCCGACTGTTTCCGATCTTGTGCGAGTGAGCGACCTACGTCTGTCTCTTCATGAAATCGACCCTCATCATCGCGGCGAACGAACCGCTTATCTCGACCAGTATCAATAATCTCTCGATGGCTCTTGCTCTTTTTATCAGCCATTTCAACCTCCTTGAGTGTAAGTTTCCTATACAGCCTTTAGGCCTGATTGTTTAATTCTCGACCACTCATTCGCAGCCACACCCTTTCCAGGATTTCCTCCGCAACCTCAATGCCAGCAGCTTTGGCAAAGGAAATCCTTAGTGAATCTGCCAGCCGGATGAGGGCGCGCCATTTGCAAGACCATGGGTGGAGTGACCGCAATAGGTGACAGGAGCGCAGCGACTGCACTTTATTGTGCTCTCACATTCGACATCCGTATTGCCGTTCCTTAAAAGCAGCGAGGCGAATTATGGCAACTACCAGTGAAACAATACGTGATGCGGCAGCCTTGGAAGCTAATGCCGGAGACAGCGTTGAAGCCGCACTGGCGGAAAGCGCGCGCGGGCGTTCGCCATTCTCGATTAGCTTGTTACTAGATGCAGCCCAGAAGGAAAGAGAGAGTTTGAATACCATCGAAGAGAGTCTCGACACTCTTCGGGGGTCGCTCTTAGACAGGCGGCGCGCGCTTGATCAACAGGAAGAGGCATTAAGAGATCTATCGGAAACTTTGATCAAGGAAAGGGAATAACAATGCCACAGGGAGACAAATCAAAATACACCGACAAACAAAAACGGCAGGCAGAACACATCGCTGAAGGATATGAAGACCGCGGAGTTTCTGCTAAAGAGGCGAAGAGTCGAGGGTGGGCCACTGTAAATAAGGAATCTGGTGGCGGAAAGAAAAGTGGCAGTGGTCGAGGTAAAGAAGAGAGCCACAGCTCATCGCGAAAAGGCGGTCGGAAGTAGATTTTCTATTAACAGGAGGAAACTAAAATGGGTGATAGCAGTAGCAGTAGTACGGGCGTAGTCGCGGTGTTGGTTATTTTTGTGATTATTGTCCTGGCCGCGCTGTTTGTTTTTGGCGGGCGATTCTTGAGTGGTAACAAACGCGTTGACGTCAATATTCAGACGCCAGCTAAGTAGGATTTAGAGTCCAAACACTAATTGGTCTTTGGACTTGGGTCTTGGAAGAATCAGTCGGGGATTGATTCTTCAAAGGCCGAAATCCAAAGGCCAAACATCTTAGTCTTTTGATGGTTTAGACCGCTCGTCTACCACTCAGAAGATTAATGACCAGAACCACGGCCGCGATCACCAGTAATAAATGGATCAATCCGCCGCCGACGTGTCCTATTACACCAAGTAACCAAAGCACCAGCAGAATTACCAGAATTGTCCACAACATAACTAACACTCCTTGTTCGGTTTCAGTTTCACCAAGCTATGAGGTTCTATTGAGCAATGACTATGCCAGTACTGATCGATTAGCCAGTCAGCCGGATGGTCGGTAATCATCTAGGCAAACTTGAAGACGTAGGTTGGGATTAACCGTTAATTTTCTTTCGAATCTGCATTACATCAGGTCGGTTTTGAGGGAGACCCGGCATTTCTGTTTCAAATTCATTCAAGTTGACATTGTTTGAGGAATCCCTGGTTTCATCAACGCTCTTGTCGGAAGCCTTACAACTGACTATGATTCAAAACGTAGTTTCATTCCCATCATTAGGGCTGCGCTCCACCCCCGAGTGTTCAAGCCCAAAACGGTAAAACAAAAATGAGTCGAGAAACAGAACAAGCTCCTGCCGAGCCGGTCTCTGAAGGCAAGTACGTCTATTGCATCATCGAGACGTCGGAACCGCGTTCGTTTGGACCCATGGGAATCGGGGGAAGGGGTGACGACATCTATACCATTCGTCACAAAGGGTTGGCCGCCGTAGTTTCCAACACACCGCTAGTGGTCTACGACCCGACACGCGAGAACGTCTTTGCTCATGAACAAGTAAATGAAACCGTCATGCGCGAGTTCACAGTTTTGCCCATGGCTTTTGGCGCGCTTTTTAGAACAGATGACGACATCATTGAATTGATTCGAGGAACTTACGACGCTTTGCGCGATGTATTGTCAAAGATGGAAGGCAAAGTTGAGTTTGGTTTAAAGGTAAACTGGGATCGCGATAAGGTGACTGCAGAACTTGAACAAAAGAATGATGAAATTCGTCACCTTAAAGAGCAGATTACTTCTAAAACAACGGGCTCAACTTACTTTGCGCGCATGCAACTCGGCCGCTTGATCGAAACTGCTTTGACCGACCAGGCTGATGCATACATTCGTGAGGTGTATTCATTGTTGCGCGACACGGCAGTTGCTTCGAGGGCCAACAAGCCAATTGGCGATCGCATGATTATGAACGCGGCGTTCCTCATAGAACGTGATAGAGAGACGGAATTTGATCAAAAAGTCAAAGACATCGCCTCGAAGTATGAAGGCAAACTATCGTTTAAATACACAGGACCCTGGCCACCTTACAATTTTGTTCATATTCGACTCAAGTTGGAACGTGGTGAAAGTACGACTGAAGCTGTAGCCAGTTAACCAATGTTTCTACTGGACGACATTCTGCTCGCACCCGTCAGCGGTTTTAAGTTCATTCTTAGTCAAGTCCAGAAAATGGTTGACCAGGAATTGAATGACGATACCCTGATTAAGGAACAGTTGATCGAACTCCAGATGCGGCTGGAGGTTGATGAGATTTCAGAAGAAGAGTATACGGAACGGGAAGCGGAGCTGTTTGCGAGGCTCCGCGTAATTAAGGCGAGGCAACTGGATCTATTGCATCAAGTGCATAGCGCGGAATCTTCAAGTTTTGTAATTGAAGTAGGCGGTGACGAAGAGGGCGGTTTTTGGGAACACGGTGAAAGGGAATAGGGCGTGACCTCACAGGGGCGAAAGTCTCCGCGTCCAGCTACCAGGATTTCATCTCATCTTTTCTCCTCACGCTATTTCTTTTTTGGAGGCAAGGGCGGGGTTGGCAAGACGACTTGTGCCACGGCCTCCGCACTGTTTCTACTCAAACACGCAAAAGCAGCTGAAAAGATTTTGTTGTTCTCTACGGATCCGGCTCACTCTGTTTCTGACAGTTTGGATAAACGTATCGGCAACAAAGTCGTACTGGTTCGCCGCAACAATAACGCAAAGCTCTATGCGTTTGAGATGGACTCAAAATTGGCCCTCGAATCTTTTCGTGAAAAACATGGAAAAGTACTCGCTGAAATTGCTGAAAGAGGAACTCTACTCGATGAAGCTGATATCAAGGAACTATTAAATCTTTCGTTGCCTGGTCTCGACGAGGTGATGGCGCTATTTGAATTGAGTGAGCTAGTGGCCTCCTCAAACTATTCGCACATCGTTATTGACACGGCTCCCTCTGGACACACGACACGGTTGCTTCATTTACCTGATGTTTTTGCCCGAATGATCACAGCGCTGGACCGAATGGCAGACAAGCATCGTTACATGATTGCTCAGTTCGTGCGCCGCCGGGTGCAGCTGGACGATGTGGATCTTTTTCTCGGCGAAATGCGTCAACGGATCGATCGGGTCAAGAACCTTCTTTACAACTCACAAGAAACCGGCTTTGCGCTCGTGACAATACCCGAAGCTCTTAGCGTGGGTGAAACAAAAAGGTATTTTGAGGATCTTAAAAACGAGGGGGTTGGAGTTACTGATCTGATTATCAATCGCGTCGAACAACCTCATCGAAACTGTAGCTTTTGCAAGGCCCGAGTTAGAGCACAGCGTTTCTGGCTGCAGACACTCGTTAAGGAGTTCAAGGGATTACGACAACACCAAATCCCCTTAATGAAGAATGAAATTCGTGGACTCACTGCGCTGGAAAGCTTAGGAAAAGTCATTTGGAGTTTGTCTCCTACAAGGCCGCAGATCGCTACTCGAGTTTCGGGACGTTCAAGAACGTGCGAGCAGAAAGCGGCCAATGAC
>JBKPQV010000372.1:0-5499 GCA_046734235.1 Acidobacteriota bacterium | reverse complement strand
GCATTGGTTTCATCGGCACTTGCCGCCGCCGAGCTCCATTCGCTTTCACCACCCTGGGTCCATTCGGCAGAAACACCTGGACCATTAATCCCCCAACCGGGTGCTTTGGCTTTTGGATAGTTGAGGTAGGAGGGATTTAAGATCGGCGCACCAATTGAGCCAGTTGTAAACCCGCGCATATTCTCTGCCTCGTACCAAAGATATTCGTGATTGGCGGGACCATTAGATTGTGAGAACCCAAACGAAACGCAAGTTCCCAATAACAGGATTAGAAGTGACAAGCGGCCAAGCTTGTATCTGGATCGATTGATGAAGGTAAGTATTTTCAATATGGCGAATGGTTCGGTTTCTCTGTGTCTCTGTGTCCTCTGCGTCTCTGTGTTAAATCGAACGTCACCGATCTATAAGCCTCGATTTAAACACAGAGACGCAGAGAACACAGAGACACAGAGTTTATATAGGATTGAGGGAATTACAAAAGACGAAGGGTGAGGCCCTCGAATTGTGCTAGCGCAATTACCCCAGCGCTTCCAAACATTCCGCCAGAGTGCGCTGACGACATGTGAACATGGGAGTATCGCGTAAAGTGTACGAACTAGCCTTGGTTTCTCTTAGTTCCTGAACCAGATCCAGAAAGTCCGCCGGATAATCTGTTTCAAAGGCGACGACAAACTCCTGATCATCCAATCCAAACGAGTATGTCGTATGCAGCTTAACCGATCGATATTTAGAACCAATCCTGATGTGCTCGTCCATCATCTCCTGACGAACCTCAGCAGGTCGCGCATACCAATCACGGGTCTTTACAAATGGATATACAAAAAGATACTGAGACTTTCCGGGGATGATGTGAAGACGATCCTCAACATGGTCAGGATTGTCTTTATCGATGTACATCGAACGCTTCGTCATCGAGAGAAACGATTGTGTGGGTTCAATGTATTTGGCCATTTCGGTCTTGTTCAACCGTCCGGTCATTTCTTGAAATGGCTCCAGTTCATAACCAATCCGCCAGATCATGAAGTCAACATTTGTACGAAGCCCGATAGTTGAATAGGAGTGCATTAGGAGCGAGCTGCGAAATTCTTCGACTGTTTTAACAAAATCCTCCCGGCATCGTTGCTTATCTCCGTCGGCTAGAAGACGCCATTCGGGACGAGCATGAAAGAAAGTGAAGTTAACAAATTGTCTGGGTAATTTCGCTTTCTGCTCTTCTACCTCTGAGCAAGTAGGGGCAAGACGAAGAGCACTGCGGGCATTGCCAGCCTGTTCATTATCGCTGCTCATTGTTTTGTTTACCTCTAACTTAGAACCTTGACCTTGATACTGACTGCGAAGGCGGAAGTTATTCTGCCCAGTCTGGCAACTGTTTGCAACTGCGGAAGAAAGAAGCCGCCTCATCCGTCTTATTGTCCGACTTGCGACTTCCGCCCTTTGTATGGAGAATGACTGCCCATGTCTGCTGACCAGTTACCAAAACAAACTCGTCGCAGTTTTCTTCTTTTTTTTCCCATCAGCGTATTCGCGGGTGTGTTCACTTCACTTGGAGTTGCAGCATTTCGGTTTTTGCGACCACGACTCTCGCGAGCAGATGACGGAGCCTGGATCAATGTTGCTCCGGTTTCAGAGCTGAAAAGTAATGAGCCCCTCGCGCGAAAAATACTTGCGCCACAGGTCAACGGTTGGGCCGTCGCCAATACTGAACATCAGGTTTACGTCCTTCCCGGTAGAAGTAATCAAGTACTTTCGGCAATCTGTCCGCATGAAGGTTGCGAGGTCGCCTGGGACCTGGGCTCAAAACGGTTTTCCTGTCCTTGCCATGAGAGTTATTTTTCACCGGACGGTAAGAGGTTAACTGGACCAGCGAGACGCGGTCTCGATGTGCTTCCCTCACGCGTTCAGGACGGGATGCTTCAAGCGCAGTTTGTGTCGTTTGAAAATAATGCTACGGAGCAAATCAAACGAACATGAACGATACTGTCAAACCACCAATCAACGCCTGGTTTCAAACTACAGCTGGCATCGTATTGATGCTTCTGGGTGTCCAGTTTATTACTGGCGTGACGCTGGCTTTCTATTACGTACCATCAGTAGACCATGCCTACACAACTGTTTCATATATAGAACTGGCATTATCGTCCGGCTCATGGCTTCGCTCGCTTCATCACTATGGATCGCAATGGCTTCCCTTCTTTGTCTTTCTTCATTTAGTCCAACTACACATTCGTGAGGCGTACAAATATTCGAAGGGTAAATGGTTGACGGCCATCGTATTGTTAGCGCTGGTGATGGCTGCAGGTGGCACCGGTTACTCCTTACCATGGGATGCTCGTGCCTTTTTCAGCACTCGCGTTGCTGAAGGATTACTGGCTGGATTGCCGTTGGCCGGTCGCATGGCAAGACTATGGCTGCTCGGTGGTACAGACATCTCCACGATCACATTGTCGCGTTTCTTTGCGTTGCATGTATTGATAACGCCCTTCCTAATTCTGGGCGTAATCGTGGCAAGGGTTATTAGCCAATCAACCAAACCTGTTTGTTGGCCCAACATTTCTAAAAATGCAATCGTAGCTGGTGCCGTCTTTCTTGTTCTGGGAATCTGGAGTCTTAAGTTTCACGCGCCTCTAGGTCCTGCAGCGAATGAGGTGACTGCTGACTATTTGCCGCGTCCCGGTGGACAGTTTCTCTGGCTGTATCAGACGTTGAAGTACGTGCCGGGTGGATTAGGCTCGATGGTAGGTTTGGTAATTCCGTCAATAGCATTACTCGTTCTCTTGCTGCTGCCATGGCTAAAGCCTACCGCGTTTGCGAAATTGACCGGTCGTTCGCAGCATCTGGTAGCCAGTGTAATCCTGGGTTGCGCAGCGATTTGGATTGTGACAATGACAACTACTTCCTATCTCAGCGACCGTCGGGATCCAAAGATCAGGCAGCAATTGACAAAACAGGAGCATTGGGAGGCGGCGTTGAGAACAACGCCATTCAAACCGGTTTCCCTGACGCTTGGAGCTGGAAATGAGCAAAAGAGTCCTCCAGCAGCATATATAAAGTTTTGCGCAAGTTGTCATGGTGCTCATGGTGAAGGGGCGACGCAAGGAACATTAAGATTTCCGCCACTCATTGGAGTGGGTTCGAAACCTCGTCGCACAGTTGACGATGTAATTAGCCTGCTGAACGACCCAACGGTGTACGGCCTCGAGCCGCCGATGAGGTCATTTGCAACGAAACTCACCGAGCAGGAAAAACGAGAAGTGGCCGAGTGGGTCGTGTCGTTGAAATAGGTGTCGGGTTTTCTCTGTGTCTCTGTGTTCTCTGCGTCTCTGTGTTAAGGCGAGGCGCGTGATTTCCAATGCGATTCATCTAACACAGAGACGCAGAGAACACAGAGACACGGAGAGGAACCCAACACCTAATACAAAACTAATTTGGGGAGAACAAACTTAAATGAAGCTAATCGCAGTCGCTTTAACATGCATTGCATTATCGTTAGTCGTTATTTCTTGTACTGAAACTGCACCGCCAGCAAACAACGCGGCGCCTGCGAGTGCTGCCTCACCGGCAAAACCCACCGATGAACTCGCGTCAGCTCGCGCCAATTATCAAAAGCATTGCGAATCTTGCCACGCTGAAAAAGGTGAAGGCGGGTTAGTAAAAGTAGATAACAAACAGATCAAAGTTCCATCCCTAAAATCAGATCATGTGATGAAGCAACCGGACGACAAGCTTCTGAAAACGATCACCGGAGGCGAGGAAGAAATGCCTGCGTTTAAGGACAAGATGACTGCTGAGGAGATCAATCAGATGGTTAGGTTTATTAGGAAGGAATTCCAGGGGAAATAGGGGCTTTGGTCTTGGTTAATTGATCTTTCATTGGTCATTTTCCATTTTCCATTTGTCATTTTCCATTTTTGAGACGCTCCGCGCACCCGTGTGTCCGATATGCTTTAGCTTGTCGGCAGCTCCGAAGAAGACTCAAACTAACAATCGTAACTAATGCCCATCGACAAGCTCGACGCGCTTGGAAAAGTAGCTTTGGGGCACTTTTGCAAGCGCCTCAAAATCAATATCGAAAACGGGTGCGCGGAGCGTCTAATAAATGGAAAATGAGAAATGGAAAATGGAAAATGACAAATAGATAAGAGCCAAACCCAAAAGCCACATTTGAACATTTCCCTTTCCTCGCTTACCATTCCCCACGTGCACTCGTAGCTCAGTTGGATAGAGCGTTTGACTTCGAATCAAAAGGTCGCAGGTTCGAGCCCTGCCGGGTGCACCACTTCCGCACAATCGTTTCGTGATTGAGCTCCCGCCCAAGTGATGACCACATTGACAGCAAACATACAAACGAAGCAATTGTCGTGTATAAAGCATACTTAAGATTTCAAAAAAACCGCCGACGCCACACCCTAAGGATCAAATATGGACTCCCAACCACAGCCCAAGCTCGCACTCCTCGGCATTCGCTACGATGAAAACTCTTCGTTCATGAAAGGCGCGGCCGAAGCTCCGCCACAGATCCGGGCTGCTTTGAGATCCGAGGCATGGAACCTTTCGAGTGAAAACGGACTCGAGTTAGACAACGTCTTCTTCGACGCTGGTGACATTGAAGCTCCAGCAAACGGAGACATGTTTTCGTTAATCGAGAATTCGGTTGCCACTTTGCTCAACGACGGCGTGTCTCCAATTTCACTCGGCGGAGACCATTCAATCACTTATCCGGCGATTAGAGCCTTTGCTCGCAAGTTTGGCGAACTGAGTATTCTGCATATTGACGCGCATCCTGATATTTACGACAGCTTTCAAGGCAATCGCCTCTCGCATGCCAGTCCGTTCGCCCGAATCATGGAAGAGGGCCTGGTCAAACGTCTGGTCCAGGTAGGAGTTAGGACCTCAACCGCGCACCAACGAGAACAGACAAAAAAATTTGGCGTGGAAGTGGTCGAGATGAAGAATTTTAGAGACGGGCTGCAAATCAAGTTTGAAACCCCGGTATACATCTCTTTTGACGTCGATGGTTTGGATCCAGCGTTTGCGCCAGGCGTCTCTCATCGAGAACCAGGCGGCTTAACAACCAGGCAGGCGATCGATCTTATTCAAAAGCTTGATGGAAAAGTTGTGGGCGCTGACATTGTGGAATTCAATCCACGAATGGATCCACTGCACATAACCGGAACAGTCTGCGCGAAGATTCTGAAAGAGATTGCTGCGAAGATGCTTGTTGACTAAATCCTCTCCGTGCCTCTGTGTCTTTGTGCCTCCGTGTAATACCAAACCCTACGCTAACGAGATCTCATTTTGAACACAGAGAACACAGAGACACAGAGGCACAGAGAAAACCTTATTCCCCTCTTTTATCCATTGGCACGTAATCTCTCGTCCGGGCTCCCAAATAAACCTGCCTTGGTCTTGCGATCTTTTGACTGTCTCTTATACACATCTGACGCTGCCGACGATGAGTACAACGTGTAGTTGTCGGTGGGGGGGGTTTGAGTAAAATGG
>JBKPQV010000371.1:0-8703 GCA_046734235.1 Acidobacteriota bacterium | reverse complement strand
GGAGACTGGGATGAGCTATTGCCTGCTTTGGCTGTACCCATCCGAGCAACTGAGCCGGTAACTACTTCGGCCGCAGCTGCGGCGGCAGCTGTCGGTGGCCCAATTGCAGCGATAACCAGTGACGACCCAAGGTTAGTAAGGATAAACGAAATATTGGATGAGAAGGTGCGCCCAGCGCTCATGGGTGATGGAGGTTACCTCGAAATAATTGGGTTAACGGATCACACGTTGAGCATAAGGTATCAGGGCGCGTGTGGTAGCTGTCCGAGTTCCTTGACGGGAACGCTCATGGCTATAGAGGGAATGCTCAAACAGGATGTGGATCCTGAGTTGGAAGTGATTGCTGTGTAACACCTGGAATCTGGGTGAAATGGGACCTTAAGACCTATTCGACCGATTAAGAACTTTTGGAACTATCATTCGTGCCGTTCGTGAACTAGTCGGCTGTATCCATCCTACATTTCCGTCAATCGAGGAGTTTGATATGTTGCGACGGCACTTACTTGCTGCACTCGTATTTACTCTTTGTTCGAGTGTCTACCTCAATTCTCTCGTAGCTCAAACCAGCAAGACCAAAAAATCTAAACCGGCAAATCCGGAAGTGAGCGAAGAAGCGGCACAGCGCCGTACTGTGGCAATTTCTTTAGTAACCACTTTGGCCGATGAGGCGCGGAGTTTTAAAGATCAAACCCGCCGAGCTCGTGTGCAAGCACGAGCAGCAGATATTCTCTGGGACTCGGACCCGGATCGAGCTCGTGAACTATTTCGCCGCGCCTGGGATGCTGCCGTCATAGTCGATGAAGACGCGGCGAAAGCTCGCGCCGAGCAAATGAAAAAAATGGCTGACAGCGGCGGCCCAGTCGTTGTTCGGGGTGGTCAGGACATCAGGGGCGAAGTATTGCGACTGGTGGCGAAAAGAGACAAAAAACTTGGCGACGAGTTCTTAAAGATTCTAGATGAGGCAACTGAAAAAGAGCGCAACGAGGCAGCGGCAGAAACTCGACGAAACATGGGTGGCAATCTTGGTGCGTCAAAGCGACTGCAATTGGCCCGACGGCTTGTCCAGGACGGAGAAATTGAACGGGCAATGGAGTTTGCCGCACCTGCGCTCGATCGTGTCAATATCGATGCCATTTTCTTTTTGTCAGCCCTCCGAGAAAAGAATGCTCAAATGGCCGACGCAGCTTTTTCAACGCTTCTTGACCGTGTCTCGCGAGATCCATTAGCCGATGCGAACACTGTTTCCGGTTTATCCTCGTATGTTCTAACTCCTTTTCTGTATGTGACTATCGATGCTGAAGGTGGAGCAAATCAAAGTCGCGGCCGTGGGCCAACTCCACCCCCAGATGTTGCACCGGCACTCCGTTCCAAGTTCCTTCGCCTGTCGGCTCAAATACTGATGCAACCATCACCTGCTCCAGAACAAGATCAAACAACAGCTGGACGATTAGGAAAACATTTGATGATCAAACGTCTGCTACCAGTGTTTGAGCAGTATGAACCGGAACTTGCCCCTGGTCTGCGAACACAGATGACCGCGCTCGCGTCCTATGTTCCTCCGCAGTTTCAAGACGACACGATGCGGGTATTAACGGTAGGACTTCAAACTGAGTCCGCTGAAGGCGATCCGCTTCAACGCATGCAGGAACGTCTTGACCACGCTGCAAGGTCGGATCAGCGTGACGAAATTTATGCAGATTACGCTGTCGCGTTAACTGATAAAGGCGATCCTCGAGCCAAAGATCTAGTCGACAAAATCGAAAATGCCGAACTGCGAAAAAACGTCAAAGCTTATACTGATTTTCAGCTAACTCAATTAGCGGTCCGAAATAAAGACGCTGTAGAAGTAGCGCGCCTTGCCAAGTCTGGAGAGCTCACCAGTATCCAACGTGTCTGGGCCTTTACCTCTGCCGCCAGGCTAGTTGCGACATCGGAGAGATCTCGAGCGGCCGATCTTTTAGAAGAAGCCTTGAATGAAAGCCGCCGCATCAGCGGAAGCGATCCCGATCGTGCGCGGGCACTGACCGCTGTGGCCGCTGGTTTTGGAGAGATCGATCCTGTGCGCAGCTGGGAAACCCTGAATGAAGTGGTTAAGGCCGCAAATTCAGCTGCGGGCTTTACTGGAGAAGACAGCAATATCGTTGCGCAAATATCAACACGTCAGATGGTTGTGCAGACAAGCGCAAGCGCCCAGGAATTTGATTTACTTTCGGTGTTCAAAGTACTTTCACAGGCAGATCTCTTAAGAGCCATTCAGATCGCCAAAGGGTTTACGGGCGAAGCACCTCGCGCAGTTGCTACACTTGCCATTGCTCGTTCGATCCTGGAGCGTCGCGAACAATTGGCGGTTGGCCCAAACTAAAATTACCGGTGACTGTCGGTCAAGTCATTTTCCATATATCTTTTGACATTTTTCAATTGTCATTGTGAGGCTCTTACGTAAATGGATGCCGATTGGAGGAGGTCGGTACCACCTCGCGGTAGCGGGTGGGCCCAAGCACGACCACTAGATCAATGAAATCTCATTAACGATCTCGCTAGGGCCCACCCGCTACCGCGAGGTGGTACTGACTTCTTCCACCTGGACTCCACAAACCCGCGCAGAGCGACCAAAAATGACAGTTGAATAATGTCAAATGATATATGGAAAATGGATGCCGATTGGAGGAGGTCGGTACCACCTCGCGGTAGCGGGTGGGCCCAAGATCCACCTAGACTCCACAAACCCGCGCAGAGCGACCAAAAATGACAATTGAATAATGTCAAATGATATATGGAAAATGCCTTGGCCTTCACGAATAAATATTCATCGGCCTCGTCAACAAAGCTAACGGATCTTCCACGTTAAGCGCTTCTCTTACATAAAACGGCTCGCCAGCTTGCACTCCTATCAGAGATCCGAAGTACTCCATACGCGATTGAATCTCATCCAGGAATCCCCGCTCACTGATTCTGGTTTCCGGTTCTTTTGAGGTTGAATCGTAAAATTGGGATGAATAAGCCCTGATGGATTTCATTTTCCCTTCCACAAAATCGCTTACATCCACGATGAACGAAGGGACAATCCGGCGTGAAAAGAGAGAATGCATGATCGCAGGCATCGGAACGGCACCAAGTCCTGCCTCTTCGTCGTAACGTCTCATCGTCGCCAGCCTGGCTGCCTGGCGGACAATGACTGAAGTATTCGCATGATCAGGATGTGGATCGTCTTCATGGGTTGTTAACAACACTTTTGGTTGATGGGTTCTGAGCACCCGCACCAACGCTGCCCGCGCCGTCTCACTCGGCCAAACGTGACCGTCTGGCTGGTCCAGATTAACGCGCACATCGAGTCGGAGTATTCGTGCTGCATCCAGGGCTTCCTGGGCTCGAATCTCCGGCGTTCCTCGTGTCCCCATTTCGCCACGGGTCACATCACAAACCCCAGTTCTATAACCTAGTGCCTTTAATTTCAGCAGAGTTCCCGATACTGACAACTCGGCATCATCGGGATGAGAAAACACGGCGAGAACATCGAGTCTGGCTTCAGTCGTTGTCATATTTGAGATTTAGCGTCATCTTCATTGTGGGGTCAAGTAAGGGTTGCACGAACGATAAAGCGAGTGTGAAACTTCATTCAAATGAAACTCATCGTTTTGGGCTCTGGTACTTCGGCTCCGCATCCGCGGCGTTCGTCTCCAGCCTTTTGGCTACAGACACCCAGTGGAAGCGCACTCTTAGATATTGGACCGGACAGCGCCTCTCGGATGGCTCAAGAAAGTTTGGACTGGCCAGGTCTTGATGCGATCTGGTTAAGTCATTTTCATTTGGACCATTTTGGTGGACTTGCGCCGTTTCTATTTTCCTTAAAATGGGCACCGGAAACTCAGTCACGCACAAAGCCACTGAAGATCATTGGCCCGGTAGGGCTCAAGAACCTAATCAACGTCATCGACGAATCGAATAACTACCGGCTATTTGCAGTCCCTTTTCCCCTGGGTATTGTTGAGGTTAAACCAGGTGAGCACTTCGAGTTTCTGCCAGGCACCCAGGGTGTGACAATGAAGACACCACATAACCGTGAGAGTCTGGCACTTCGCTTGAGTGAGGCACAGTCGAAATCGTTTGTTTATACTAGCGACACAGGATTCACTGAGGATATCAGTTGGTTTGCAAAAGACGTCGATTTACTCCTGATGGAATGTTCTTTCAAGAGAAATAAACCTTTGCAAACCCACCTCGAATTTGCCGAAAGCCTGGAGCTCGCGCGAAAGAGCAACGCTCGACAAGTTGTCTTAACTCACCTTTATCCTGAATGGGATGGAACTGACCTCAGCGCTGAGGCAAAACTTGCGGGGAGCGGCGATACGCGGGAAGCTGTAGACGGATTAACAATTACGTTTTAGAGGCAATATGACCATCGCACTTCTGATCCTAGCGTTAGTACCTCAATTGCTTTGTTTCGTGGTTATTAATCAGACTCCAACAACTCGCAGCGACCGAACGAAGCCTACTCAAAGGGCAGAAGTGTCCAGTGAATCACCACTCCTCGAGGCAGGCCAGGCAGCAAAGTTAAGAACAGCGAACGACTCTGCCGAATTCAAAGTCGTTTCTTACAACATTCGTTGGCGCAGTGGAAACGATCTGAAAGAGATTATTAAGCAGTTGCGAGAAGATGCTGAAATTGGGGGGCCAACAATCGTCGGGCTCCAGGAGGTTGATCGGCAAAAGAAGCGCAGTGGAAAGACCAACACTGCGAAGCTGATCGCCGAAGAATTAGGATTTTATTATGCATGGGCCGCGCCTCCGTCGCCCAAATCCGGAGCTGAAGAAGAAACTGGCGTCGCACTCCTTAGTGTTTACCCGCTCACTGATGTTCGACGAATCGTCCTGCCCCACGAAGGACCCGGCGGCCGTCGCAGAGCTGCCATCGGCGCATCAGTAAAGGTGGGTCAAACCCAGATGCGCGTGTATTCCGCTCATGCAGAGACGAGGATCTCAAGTGATAAAAAGCTCGATCAGCTTAATGCCTTACTCGATGATCTGAAGCAGCACAATCCAGAGACCCCGGCAATCATCATGGGAGATTTCAATACGTGGCAGTATGAGGCGGCACCCAAAACAATCAAATTGTTTTCGGATGCGGGATTTACTACACCCTTCGGTAGTCAATCAACTTTCTCTCAAAAAGTCTTGTTCGTCCCAGTGGAGTTCAGACTTGATTGGATCTGGTTACGCGGACTTGAATCGATGAGATGCGGAATTGATAAGAAGATCGAAATATCGGACCACTGGCCGCTTTGGGCCAACCTGAAAATTCCGAGTCCAAAGCAATAATTTGGTCATTGCTGATTTTTGATTGTTGATTGCTGATTTTGAAACTCCGCGATACAGGCATCACAATCAGCAATCAAAAATCAGCAATCCCATTCAAAAAATTGTAGTCTGTTAATAAAAACGCTTTCTAAATACGGCGAAACTCGGATAAGCTTACCACGTCCCTTTTATACCCCAGTGCCCGCGCAACTTTTTTGGTCTAATGGCGTAATACGCACTTGGTCCACCCGCTGTACGTTTAAAAGATTAGCCTCGGAGCGAACTTAAGGGTGAAGTGCAAAAACTGTGAGCGGAACGCGCGATGGACGCGTACACGCTGCCCGGCATGTCAAACTAAATTGCCATCCTGGTATATGGTTACCGCATTCGTATTGCTACTCGCGATCTTTTGCGGGTTTCTGGTGTTGGAGAATTTCTTTTAGCTATCTAACTCCCCACTCCCAAATACCGTAAGAGGTCTTCTTATCAAGTGGCTTCCCTGCCTGTTTCAGACTGAGGGCAATCTGTCCGCGGTGATGAGACTCGTGTGAAATCAAGTAACCCAGGAATCCAGTTGCGTGAGGTTTGAAGCCCTTGATCTTTCCGCCATTATCGAGGCTGCTGGTTAGCAAACTGGCAATCGCCTTACCGGACTCCACCAGCGCCTTCTGCAAAAGCTTTTTGTCGTTCGCCTGTTCAGCTTCTACTTTTTGCAATCCTGACAACAAACCTGGAGCGGCGGACTTCAGCCACATTAAGCGAACGTTGTGTATATGGGCAAACTGCTCGCCGACGCTCCGACCTTTTGAAGCCGAATGAAGGGCGAGCGAAGCCGGCTCAACGGCATCAAGGAGGTAAAGATTGATGCGATCATGAATCTGCCAGGTTTCGATGAGGGCTTGAGTCATCTTCTGAATCCTGTTCGAAAGTTCTCTGCGTCTTTGCGATCTCTGCGCCTCTGCGTTAACAATGCGTTTAGATCTAGAGAATCATTAACGCCGAGACGCAGAGACGGAAGAGGCGCAGAGAGAAACTCAGCGTACACGAACAACAATACTATTAACGCTCAACGAATTTCCGGTAGCCTTTTGTAAGTCAGCAATCGCCTTATTCAGATCCGTTTGAGCTTTCAGCTCCAACCCTTTGGCTGTAGTTAATGCAGTTTGTCGCTCCAACACCAGAAAGACCGTCGATTGCCCGGCATCGAGCTTTCGCTGCTCGCTTGCATATTGCTGTTCATTGAATTCTCGAGTTGCGATGGCCGCACGTAGGCGTGTTTCCGCGCTGCGAACTGATTGCAGTGAATTACGAACTTCAACTTGAATATTCTGCTCGAGTTGTTCTCGCTGAGTAGCGATCCGCTGTCCTTCAACCAAGGATCTACCCAGCTGTGCCTCTGCTGTGCGATTACGTAGCGGAAAATTGATCTGCACACCCACCTTAAAGTTGTTGTAACGATTCGCCAATAAATTCTCGAGCGATTGTCCGTAGGAGCCAACCAGGTTCGGAGAAAAGGTTGTTGGGGGTGTTACTTCAAGTGGTTGAAGCCCGGCCAACACCGATAGTTGATCGACCCGATCCCGCACTAATTGGCTCGAGACTGAAAACGGATTTACTCCAGTGGCAACCGAACCCGCGAGGCCTGTCATTCCATAACTGCCGACCAGATCGATCGCTGGTTTAGTCTGGTCCTTATAGAAGCGTTGATCGATCTTATTTATTTCTTTGAGTACTTCTGCTTGCTGCAGCTCTGGACGATTCTCCATCGCCGTCTTCAGTGCATCCGGCAACGAAATTTGCGGCACACTCAAATCAACTGAATCGGTGGGGACAATTGAATCGCCCCAGATCGAAGCTTTCTGATCTTTCGCCACCAGATTCTTCAACGTGTTTTCAAAGCGCGTGACGTCCTCGAGCGCACTAAAAACTCCCTGTTCATAGCTTGCTATTTGCGACTCTGAAGCGATCAGGTCAATCGGCGCCAACTGACCTTCATTCACCAACCGGCGATTGTGTTCAAGCTGCGTGCGCGCGACGGAAACAGCGTCCCGTTGCACTTGCAAACTTCGCAACGCAAACACCAGATCCCAGTAAGCGCGCTGCACATTTGTGATGGCCTCGATTGCCCTTTGCCGAAACTGTGCATCGGTTAGCGAGAGGTTCTTCTTGCCGATCTCAATCTGACGTCTCGCATTATCAAACTTAAAACCACGGACCAGCGGCTGGACGTAGGTGAATGTTAGTGAACTGGGAAATTGCGGATTCAAAGCAGCAAAAGAGTTATTGGTAGTCAGTCGGACTGATGAGAAATCGAAATGATAGCTGCCACCAAACTTCGGCGTCAGGCCTTCAAAGCGAGCGCTGCCAGTAAAATCGTTTTGCATGATCGATCCGTTCTGACCACCTGTCAGAAAACTCGAAATTGGAGTTTCAATGCGCTCATAAAAGGCGGTGGTGTTGAATCTCGGATCGTACGCCCCGTGCGCACCAAGGAGATCAAACTCTGCGATTTTCACATTCTCGCGAGCGACCTCAATGTCTTTGTTGTTTTCCAGGGCCATCGCCAACGCCTCCCGCAACGCCAAAGGATGCTGCTGAGTCATATCAACACCAACCCTGCGCAGTTCCGGCAATGGCTTCTGTTGTCCACGATATTCGGGAGCCACGCTGGGTACCGGTAACTGTTTCATCTCACTCGGATCAGGGGACTCGGCAGGTTGTTGAGCCAGGACTCGTTGTGTCACTCCGGTGAGCAACACCGTGACCAGTAATGAGTAGACAATTCGTCGTAGGAAAGTTAGCGCTAAAGACCAGTTTTGCATGTTAATTACCCAAGTATGTCTAGTGCTTTGAAACGATGGATGCCGTTGCGTTAACTACACGGCGCCGAACTCTGCCAAAGATTCGATGGATTAGATGGTTTATTCGCGACCAAACATGGCTCCTCGCCAGGTCGTCGAAAAGTGAATAGAACACTGGCACCGCAACGAGCGTGAGCAGCAAACAGAGGGATTGTCCGCCTACAACCAGAACACCGATCGACCGATTTGTGCCTGAACCTGGTCCGGTAGAGATCGTCAACGGCAACATGCCGGCTACCAGCGCAATTGTGGTCATGAGAATCGGTCGTAAACGGTCTCGATTCGCGCGAATGATTGCTTCGAGGCGCTCCATACCTCGTTCACGAAGCTGATTTGTATGGTCGATTTGCAGAATCGCGTTCTTCTTAACCACACCAAAGAGAAGTAACAACCCCAGCCCGGAAAAGATGTTGACCGTTTGGCCTGTCATCAAAAGCGACACAATGCCAAAGGGAATTGCCAATGGAAGTGTCAACAGAATCGTGATTGGGTGAATAAAAGATTCAAACTGTGCGGCGAGCACCATGTACATAAAGATGAACGAAAG
>JBKPQV010000370.1:0-14738 GCA_046734235.1 Acidobacteriota bacterium | reverse complement strand
GCCCCCGCTGACTCACCTTACACGATTCATTGAGTTCTAGAGTTCGTGTAGGGTGAGTCAGCGGGGGCAAGCCACCCTTCCCAACTTGTTCAATCGGATGTTCGTGTTTTGACGTTAGTTACACAGTTTTCAAGGTTGTTTCTAGGAAGACGCAGAGAGGTAGTTTCCAAATCATTACTGAGCGTCGTGAAAGATTATCCCGAGCGTCAAGCGGTTGCCTGAACGAATGCGACTTACACCATGACGGAGGTTTACTCGATATACGCTCTTTGAACCGTGAATCGGACGATGTTGAACGGCGAACACGACCGCATCACCCTGAAGCAATGGCACAACGATAGGCCGCGATTGCATTCGTGGCCGCTGCTCCGTCAGCACAAATTCACCTCCTGTGAAATCACGGCCCGGTTCTGACAACAGGATGGCAACTTGAAGCGGAAAAACATGCTCGCCATAAAGATCTTGATGCAAACAATTGTAATCACCGGTTGCGTACTTGAGCAGTAATGGAGTGGGTTTATATTGGCCACCTTGATTACAACGCTTTATATAATCTGCATGCTGTGCCGGGTAGCGAGCGTCTATACCAAGGGTTTCATTCCAGCGGTTAGCGATCGGGACAAGCTGTGGATAGATGAGTGTGCGAAGGCTCTCAATAAGGTCGGGCAATGGATAGCTGAAGTACTTATATTCTCCGCGTCCGAAACGATGACGTTCCATCACCACCCGGCTACGGAAAAGCTGATCACGCTCGTAGAGGTTTGCGATTGCGACTGACTCTTTGACGGCAAGTACGCGTTTGATCGTCGCGTACCCTTCGGCATCGAGTTCCTTTGAAACCCGCTCCCACTCGATCTCTGCAAGTCGCTGTTCAATCGTTCTGGAAGGAACAGTGGATCGCGCTACACTCATTCTCGTCATGACTCTTGAGAATACCAGAACAACGCTTGGCGAAACTTCCCGATTATTGCTTTCAAATTAGGGTTCAGAGCCAGACTCAATGAGCACCACATCGCTGGTTTCGATGGCGCGGACCGTGGCGAGACGTCGCCTTCGCTGTTGGTAAGTCGAACAATGTCAGGCCCACTGGTCCTGGGAGCGCACGCGTCCCCGCGTGCCCTCGCTTAACGATCATGCTCTTTTGCAAGATTCGTGTTTGGCGACGGGCAGGCGAGGACGCGTGCGCTCCCAGGACAATTGCTCATGTTGATAGCGGGGTACTAAAGGCATGGGCCTTCCTAAAACTGCTATTGCAGAGGATCTTGTGGAACCAGCAGGTTGACCCTCGGGCGACCGAGCACGTAGGAGATACACGATCCCTGAGTCGCAAATGTGTTCGGGAAATCGAACTGCGCCCAGCCGCCGTCCTTGCATTCATTAACCGTGCTTGGCGGACCGCAGCGACGTACATTTCCTGGGATAAATCGTGTCAGTGGTTTTCCTTCTTCACGGATGAAGACGTTGTACTCAACTGCATCGACTGGGCCCTCGTTGATTGCGCGATGGACACGACCTTCGCTCGTCTCAAAAGCCTGCCCGGTAGCGAATGTTGAGGAGCCACCGCAGCCGTCTTCAATCTTGATCGCACCCGACGTTACGACATTGTGAACGTAGCCGGGATGATAATGCCAGGCGCCTACATCACCTGGCGTGGTGGTCAAATGGCGAAACGAAACGCTCGCCGGTCCACCCACGATCGGTGTATCGGCGTTTACGCCGGCTCCCAAAATCACCGGAAAGATCGCCGCGTAAACCACTCCTGTAATAGCCAATAGTCCACCACCGATTAATAACACCAATTTGATCCTTCTCATAAGATTTCTCCTTTTTGTTTGCCATCCGCGATCGCCTCAGCGGGAAGAGCAACTTCACGGGTGGCGATGAGGCTATTGTTCGTCGATGCCGCTCGGGCTAAACTATGGCTAGAGTTCAACCTTGCAAGCAGCCTTAATTTCTGAGCGGGCCCGATAGTGTCTCAGGCCTACCGCGTTGGTCTTTCTGTTCCGTTGATTTCTCTTTTCCGTTTTTGTCCAGGTGAGGGCAGAACTTTATGTCCAGAAGCGAGTCATTCGAGTTTGGCGATTTTCTCCTTGATGTAGGGGAACGCAAACTCGTGAGGCTTGATGGTGTGACCAATAGTGCCCTACCGGAAAAAGCATTTCAGACTCTCGTGCATCTCGTAAGGCACAGTGGCACGCTACTCACAAAAGAAGAACTGCTCCTTGCCGTCTGGTCGGACTCTATTGTTGAGGAAAACAATCTCGGAAAGGCTATTCACGCTATCCGGCGCTGTCTCGGAGAGCGAATTGGCGAACAGAAATATATTGAAACGGTACCTAAGCACGGTTACAGGTTTGTCGCCGAGGTAAAGAGGATTTCCGAAGAGATCGCTCCGAGCAAGGTAGCTCATGACGCGATTGGTCATCCAATGCGTTCTCCGGCGTATGACCTCTACCTTCGGGGTAAGGTGAAAGCGGGCAGCGAAAATCGCGAGGATACTGAGGCAGCGATAAAGGTTCTCGAAGCGGCAGTTGCAATCGATCCAAATCTCGCTGGCGCGTATGCACAACTCGCTCGGGCTTACAACACGCTGGCATTTAAGTTTTCATCTGAAACACAAGCAAAGGTCTATCACGAGAATGCCGAGGTCGCCATACTGAAATCACTGGCCCTGGATCCTAAACTGGCAGAAGGTCACTTTGCTCGTGGGCTGATTCTCTGGACCAAAACAAAGGGTTTCCCTCACGAACAGGCCATCCAGTCGTACAAACGTTCTCTCGAGCTCGATCCTGAGGATGATGAGACGCATCATCAGCTTTCGATGGTCTATTCACATATCGGCTTGCTTAACGAAGCACAAACGAGTGTACGTCGAGCGCTTCAGATCAATCCAAATAACACAATGGCGCGGTTTCGAGTGGGGGTTTACAACGCGTATCAGGGGAGATTTGACGAAGCGATCAATGTGTTCAAGACAATTCCGCGCGAAGTCAGCCCGCTCCTCGTCGATCGATGTCTGGCGGAGGTTCTGGTCCAGGTTGGGCGTCTCAATGAGGCTGAGGAAATTGTCGATCGCTACTTACAAAGGCATCCAAAAGACGAAGGCGGTAGTTTCAATAGCGTCAAAGCGGTGTTGCTCGCAAAACGTGGGAAAGGACTCGAGGCGGAAGAAGCGATCCAACGCGCCATCGATTTGGGCCAAGGCTATGGCCACTTCCATCACACCGCGCACAACATCGCTTCAGCCTACGCCGCAATGAACCGCCCCGAAGACGCAGTCCGATGGCTCGAAAGTGCAGCCGACGACGGTCTCCCAAATCCGACTTACTTCACCATCGATCCAAACCTCGCGAACGTCCGCGAACATCCGCGCTTCCGCCAGTTGATATCAAAACTACAAACCCAGTGGCAGCGATTTAAGGATCTTGCATCAGCATCACTCTGTTCGTTTAATGTTGCGCTACTTTATTTGCTTTCGGGGATCGATCTTCTCAGCGTGTAAAGACAATTCGAATTTACGGGGTAGTAACACTAACGAGGATTAGTCGTCCTCATGACCGAGCGGCTTTCGGGTTGTCACATAGATATCAAACGTTCCTGCGCCGATTCCGCCGGGCCGTCTCGACGCCATAAGCATCGTTCTGTTGTCGAATGAGAGAGCAGGATTAACGTCCTGCCAATTGGGAACGTTGATGTTTGGCCCAAGGCGTTCGGGCAGCGACCATGGTAAGTAAACTGATTCGCGTGTGGCTACCCACATGTCGTGTTGCTGGATGTCGCCAGTGGTGTTTGGGCGATTTGAGCTGAAGATTATTTCAAGCCCATCATCGCGGACCCAGAAGCATGTTTCGATCGAGGGTGAATTCAACTCAAAGACGTTTGTAGAGAACTCGAAACCGAGATCGCCAATGTTACTCTCATAAATGTCCGGCCCGCCAAATCCGCCTGGCTTACTACTCGAAAAGAAAAGCTTGCGAACACGACCGCCATCGGCATTCAGATAATTTGCCGCAAGTTCAGTCGAAAAGGTATTGATCACCGGACCGAGATTGACCGGTTCACTCCAATTAGAGTCGTCGTTGATATGCATTCGATAGACGGCCCAGATGTCAGTAAGGCCATAACCGCCGCCGCGATCGCTCTGAAACACCAGGACACGACCGTCATCAGCAAACGATCGCACGCGCTCCATAGCCGGCGTGTTGATCTTCGGCCCCAGATTAAAGGGCGTGCGCCATGGTGAGTTGCGAGTTTGACGAGTGGAAACCCAGATGTCTTCACTGCCCGCGACCGAACCGGTTCGGTTTGACGTGAAGTACATCGTCTTCTCGTCCTTAGATAAGATGGCAGCGTGATCATCGAACTCGGAATTAATCGGCGAGGGAAGATGGACGACCGGAGCCCAGTCAGAATATTTCTGCCCGCGTCGAACCTGGGCTTGTGAGACGGCTGTTATTGAAAGCAGCAGAACGAGACCAGTGAGTATCTTTTTCATCCGTGAACCTCCTGAGATCCTTTTGCGAACCATTGGCTTTTCCGAAATTGCGCCCCAAAAGCATGTTTTGGCCCATACGGACGACGGCACGGTTAAATGGTTCGAAGTTTCTTGAGCAGAGTGCCTTTACGCCTATCGTAAGACGACCCTAAATGACAAGTCTTTCAGATTTTTTTCCGTTTTTATTCCGGGCTAACGAGACGTTCACATGAACGTAAGCAGGTGAAATTTGGTTGTCGAGGTTTTAAGTAGTGTCCAATCGTGAGGCTGCATCGCAGTGATCTGTGTACCGGACGTTTGAGATGCTTTGCAGGCTCTTGCAAAATCAACAACTCTGGGGCGAGAAGTCGGTACCGTCACGCGGTAGCGTAGGGCGCATTATGAACTTAGCTCCACAGAATCGAAGCGACCCGACGCTACCGCGGGACGGTACCGACTTCTGCAAACAAGCTAAAAGACATCGAGCACTTTGATTCTCAGAATGAAACTCGCAGTCCGAGCTGGATCTCTCGGCCAGGAGTTGCTGCTTCCGTAATTGTCCCGAACTGCGGTGTATTCACGAAGCGGTTTGGCGTTCCGAGGTTTGAATGATTCAGTGCGTTGAAAGCCTCGCCACGAATCTGCACCTTGATTGTTTCGGTCACTGCAAACTCGCGTTGCAAAGCCAGGTCCAGCGTTTGTCGTCCTGGTCCATAAACCGTGTTGCGCCCTACGGTGCCGAACGTGAATGCTGCAGGCGTTGCAAACGCTGCGGTATTAAACCAGCGATCCGCTGTTTGTGTTCCTGAACCAAAAACAGGTTGTCCAGTGTAGTTAGCACGGATCGGGTTTTCACCAAGCAAAGTGCCCGCATTAGCAGTGTCGCCAAATACCGAAATTGTAAACGGAAAACCGCTCTGCGCCTGGTAGATTACAGAAAGTTTCCAATCTTTGGTCACTGCACGAGATAATCCAGACTTGTTCCAGGACGGCAAACCATAAACCATGCTCAAGGCAAAGCGATGACGTAAATCGCACGCGAGGCCCTTCTCCAAAGTTAAATTGGAATTATCTTGTGGAGCGGCTGACTCGAACATCGGTGAGCGGAAATCGGGAGCATCGCTCAGATTCTTCGCGAACGTGTAGTTCGCCAAAAAAGTCCAGCCCCGAGAAAAACGCCTTCGGACGTTCACATATCCTGCGTTGTACCAGCTCTGCGCTGAGTTCTCCAGAAGATTAATTCCACTGACAGGAAATGTAGTATTGGCAATAGTGATATTGGTCGGCAGTTCCATCCCTGGCAGGAAACTTAATGTCTTGAATGGACGACGTGGTCCAATGGCGCCTGGACCAGCCGGTGCGTTGTTGATCAGATGTGAACGCTGTAAGTGAAGTCCGTGAGATCCAAGATAACCGAGTTCCAGTGTTGTTTCTCCACCCAGGCTCTTCTCCACTGAACCACTCCACTGTTCGATGTATTGTGGCGCTGGATTAGTTTCAAAAGCGGCAAAACTAACCGTCGTGACTCCCAACACGGCTGGTGCGAAATTCAGATGCGTGGCTACGATTCCCGCAGCAGGGGTGAAGTTGTCGCTCTGTTGGGTCTCTGGGAAGACAAACGGCACGTTGTGTCGCTGATTGCACCAGGTATTCATGTCCACTGGTGTAAAGAAGATTCCGAAAGCAGCGTGTAGTACAAGGCCATACTGGTTCAAGTTGTGAGAGATTCCGAGTCGCGGCGCAAATCTTAACTTGTTGGAATTGGTAAGACCTTCCGGGTAACCCTGTTGCCCGCCGATGAAAACTGCCGGCACTCCGTTTTGAAAAGTTAGATTTGTATTCGGATAACGAATGTCAACTAACGGACTCATGAACTCGTAACGCAGACCAGCCTGAATGGTTGTGTTGCGACCCAGCTGAAATGTGTCCTGTACAAAAGCGTCGGCATACCATTGGCGCAGTTGCATTTGCGGTATCCCGGCTTGGCGTTGTTTCACAGCCGGCAGCCCCAACATAAAACTCGCGAGTCCTGCCCCTGTTCCGTCATTTGTTGCGGTTCGGGTCGTGAAGCCGTTCGTGAATTGATAGTAGCCTCGGTTTTGAAAGAATCCCCACATGGGCCAAATGAAATAGCGATAGCTGGCGCCGAACTTCAAACTGTGACCACCCTTCTGCCAGTTCAAAGAATCCCGGCCTTCCAGAATTGTGTTCCACGCATGCATTGGAGTGGCGAGGAATGAGTCGCCCATGCCAGAGTAGCCTTGCACATTGAACCACGGTGCTCCCCAAGCGCCTTCGCCACCAAAACCAACTCCAGTAATTCCAAGTTCGCCGATTATGTCGTTGGTAAAACTGTTTTCTGAAGTGCGATGCATTGACAGGCGCGAAAAAGAGACTGTCGCGATGTTAACAAGGTTAGGGCTGATAATTTTGGTCCAACCGACCATGCCGTGTTGCGATAAGTTGTCGTGATTCGCGCCAAAGCCCGGCAGGTTTTGCGGCATGAATCCTTTTTCGCTGCTAAAAGAGTAGCGGCCAAACAAAGTACCCCGGTCGCCCAGTGAGTGATCGACACGGATCGTTGCCTGGTCGTTTTGATGATGGAGATTCCTGACATCCATATAGTTGTTGCAGTCAACTCCTGCTCCCACCACAGTGGGAGCGCCCATCATCGTCATGCCGCAGCCCATCATTCCCATCTCTAGATTTGGACGCGGAATGTATTTTCGCAAGAAGAGTTGGACCTTAGGATCGATCATGCCTTGCGGAATGACGTTATCTGTGAATTGATCACGAATGATCTGAGGATTGGTTGGGCTTACAGGTTTGGTTGGATCAAAATTCGGATTTGCATGCGAACTGAACGGGTTGTAGATCGTCGCACCACTCATGCTGAAGTCGCCATTGATTTCATCTTCCGTCGGAACGGTCGAAAGCATCGTTTGCGATTGTGTTCGTCGAAGACCCTCGTAGTTAACAAAGAAAAACGTTTTGTTATGAATGATCGGACCACCAATTGAACCACCGAAGTTATTCCGAACCAGGTGATTTGCTGAATCCATTTCATTAAAAGTTCGCGCGTCGAGTGCATCGTTTCTTAAAAACTCATAAACCGTGCCGTGAAACTCATTACTACCAGTGCGCGTCACGATGTTTATTTGACCGCCGCCAGCTCCACCCATCTCGGCTGAATAACTCCCCGTTTGAACTTTGAATTCCTGCACGCTGTCGGGCGAGGGGCTGAAATTAAGTGTATTAAACGTAGGATCGGTGTTGGTTGCGCCATCGAGCAGGAAGTAATTCGCATTAGGTCGATTCCCGCTGATACTCACTGCTGATCGCTGACCTGGGCGCCAATAAAGAGGGCTCATGTCACCTGTCTGTGCACCATGAGATTCGTGCGCACCGGGAACTGTGAGTACGAGATCGATCAGCATCCGACCGTTGAGTGGTAAGTTTTGTACAGACGTAGGTTCGACAACCTCTCCAACACTCGCATCAGTGGTTCTCAATACCGTTATAGTATCGGTCTTAACATCAACGACTGTACTTACTGATGCGATATGAAGGTTGATGTTGAGCGTCATTTGTTGCCCAACTTCCAGTGTCACACTTTCGGTAACAGCAGCAAATCCTGCCGCCTGAACAGATAGTTTGTAGTCACCCGGCAGTAGGCCTGTGAGTTGAAAATCCCCGTCTTCATTGGTCACGGCATTACGCGAAATGTGAGTGCTTTCGGAGGTAAGTTGTACAGCTGCACCTGCCACGGACTTTTGTTGAGGATCGACAACGCTACCGTTCAGGCTTGCATAGTTACTTTGACCAAAGGCTGTACTCGAAATGCCGAGGATTAAGACGAAGAATAAGAGGGTAAGTCTGTGCACGTTTCTGAACCTCCGAGTTAAGCTTGACGATTGAGCAAACCGGCATAATTTTGAAGGACAAAGTCTTCAAGAATCACGACCAAGGTGACCTTAGCTCTGTCAGATCAAGAAAACAGGTTTGCTTTGAACAGAAACCCCGAGTTGAGAACTGCTGTCAGGTTGGACGGAATACTATCTCGGTTGGTGTAGACGGTCATGCACCAAAAGGTTGATATTGGTATCAACTAAACGTTTTAGATTTTCTAATACCTTTGTTAGGTAACGCACGTAATTTTCCCTCTGTGTCTCTGTGTTCTCTGCGTCTCTGTGTTAAGAATGAGATTCAACTGTACTAGAAACTATTTTGGTCGGTGTCAAATTGCTCTTCTGAAAAAATGCTATGAAGCAGCTTCTGCTCGGCGTCATTCTTTTCTCTGTGTGCGCATGTGTAAAGGCGCAAACTGGTGAACAACCGAAAACGCTCGTCCTCAAGGATCTGAATGGTCAAACTATTCGTTTATCTAACTACAAAGGTCGAGTAGTGCTGATAAACTTTTGGGTGACCTGGTGCGCTCCGTGCCGAGCCGAGATTCCTGAACTAATTAAGTTGCAAAGACGGTATCGTCGTAAAGGACTACGAATTATTGGAGTCACCTACCCACCACAATCAACTCGCGAAGTCAAAAGCTTCCGCCATAGAATGAAGATGAATTATTCAATAGCGATTGGAACAAAAGAAACGAAATCCTTATTTACGAACAGCCAGGCACTTCCTGTGACAGTGGTAATCGATCGAGATGGCCTTGTGCGAGCGGTGATTGAAGGAATCCTCTATCCCGACGAGTTTGATCAGAAGATCAAAACCTTACTGTAGTATGAGAAGACGTACATTCATTCAGGGCGCGTTCACGGCTTCCGCAAACTTTTTGTGTTGGCAACGTGCTTTCGCCCATCAAATTAAGATTGACGCTCTTGTGCCGTCGCGTCAATTTCCAACGAGGCCAAGTCCACGGCAGGGTCACTCTCTGGTCTACGATGAACAGCGCCGGAGGGTAATTCTGCTGGATGGATACCAGAAACCGTACCAGCCAGACTACGGCGAGGTATGGAGCTGGGATGGAAAAAGTTGGACACTCATACCAGGATCTGGTCCTTCGGGCCGAAGCTTGAGTGGTGTCGCTTATGACGTCCATAGAAAAAAGATAGTTTTGTACGGCGGGGTTGGTAACAAGGGCTATGAGGACTTACGAGGCGATACGTGGGAATGGGACGGCCGGCATTGGCGTGAAATGGCGGACACCAGAGTAGGTACTCGTGATCATCATGTGATGGCTTATGACGCAGCGCGCAAAAAGACGATCATGTATGGAGGGATCGCATCCAGGCGCGATCTGCCGTCGAGCCAATGGAAACGCGACACTGATATTTGGGAATGGGATGGCTTGAAGTGGACCAGTATAAAGGCTCAGGGTCCCGGGTCCCGTGCACACTTTGCGCTGGTATACGACAACACGCGCAAAAAGATCGTGCTCTTTGGCGGTATTACTGCCGACAGAAGGTACAACAATGATACCTGGACTTGGGATGGGAAGGTTTGGCAAAAGGTCAGTGACGGAGGACCACAACCACGTGCCCGACATCGCATGGCCTTCGATACAAAGGCGAGGATGATTTTGCTTTATGGCGGCGATGGGCTATCGGCATCAGATAAACCAGGCTTCAACGTGCTTGCTGACACATGGGTTTGGGATGGTCGAACCTGGATGGAAATCAAAGCCCCTGGTCCAGGTAAAAGATTCATGCACGCGATGTGCTACGACCGAGCCCGCAACAGAACCGTTCTTTACAGTGGCAGCGACGGCTCTCAAACGTTTGGCGACACTTGGGAGTGGGACGGTCGAGAGTGGACGCCGATCAATTAAGAAACAAATCAGCGGGAAGCCGCGTCACAGACTTGATCAGAAATCGGGCGATCAAAATTTGGCGTTACTCAGCGCGCAAGGCGACGATCGGATCCACATCTGCGGCCCGCCGAGCCGGCAAGTAGCTCGCAAGCAAGGCTGCCACTACCAGCATCCCAATGACCGCCAGGTACGTAACCGGATCGGTGCTCGAAATCCCAGATAGCATTCCGCTCATAAGTCGCGTCAATGCGAGCGCAGCGGGAACGCCGATAGCAACGCCAATCAAAGCGAGACGCAATCCGTTACCGATTATCAAACGCAGGATCTCGTGTTTGTCTGCGCCCAGCGCAACACGCACACCAATCTCGCGAACCCGTTGCTCTACACTGTAGGCGAGGATTCCATAGAGTCCGAGAGCGGCGAGGAAAAACGCGATAATTGCGAAGAACGACATCACTAGTGTAGTGAAACGCGGTTGGCCCAACGCTGCCGATACGATCTCAGACATTGGCCGGACGTTCGCCAGAGGCAATCCGGTATCAATGGATGTTACCGCCGCCCGCGCCGACGCAGTGATAGCAGTCGGACTACCAGGTGTGCGGACAACGAACGTCATCGCACGTCCCTGGTAATCAGGGCGCGGTGCCTGGGCAAGCGGGACGTAAATGGCAGGCGGGGCTGGCTCGCTGGCGGCAACCGATCGAACATCCCCGACGATTCCGACGATCTGAATGGAAGGGCTCGTCTCCTGTGGATAGTAGCGAATGGTCTTTCCGATCGGATCGTCTCCGGACCAATAAAGGCGCGCGGCAGTCTCATTGATGACTGCGACCAGCTGTCGCCCGACGACATCATCTTCGGTCAGAGCTCGCCCGCGCTTCAACGGAATGCCGAGGGCCGGAAACATTCGTGGTGTCGTCATCAAATATCGTGCATCCCAAGCTGGCGTTCCCGGAGGCGGTTTTGTTCGGCCTTCAATTACAAAGCTGTCCGACGGCCCTGCCCACAAGAGTGGAAGACTTGAAATCGCCCCGGCGACCTCAACACCGGGAATGGCAGCGAGTTGGTTTTCGATTGCCACCAATGTTCGCCGGGCAGCGGCGGGATCAGGCTCGCGACCGGCTGGAATTGACACGCTAAATGTCAGTACATGATCCGGATCAATGCCGAGGTTGACTTGCTGAAGTTGGCGATAGGAGCGAATCAAGAGAAGCGCACTAGTCAGCAGAATGACACTCAATGCAAGCTGGCTGATCACTAGTACAGAACGGGCGGCAACAGCGCGGCGAGACGAGGTCGCTGTGCGAGAGTCGGTTCTGAGGATTTCCAGCATCCGCACTCCGGTGGCGTGTATCGCTGGAACAAAGCCGACGAGGAAGCCTGCCACGATTACGAGGGCAGACATGTAGAGCACAGCGGTGTAGTCGAGCGTGATCACCTGTGAAACTGGCAGCTGCTGCGGATAGAGCACCAGAAGTCCAGCAAGCAGCGCCTTCGCAAGCATGACACCAATGACGCCGCCGATGACGGACAGCAGCATCGCTTCAGCTACCATCTGACGGATCAGTCGCCAACGGTTAGCTCCCAGCGCCTGGCGCACGCCGAACTCTCGCCGACGTGCTTCTCCCTTCATAACGAGCAGCGCTGCCAAATTTACGCAGACGATCAGCAGCACAAAAACAACGGCGCTGAATAGAAGAACCAACGCGTCGCGCTGATCGCCCACGATATCCTCTTGTAGAGGCCGGATGACGGCAAAATGTCCCTTGGCGTAATGATCGGGATACTCCGTTGACCAGTAGGTGCGAAGAGACTGTAGCTGTGCATCGGCTTGTTCAGGGCTCACGCCATCTCGCAGCCGGGCGATGGCGTCGTACCGATGACTCTGTCGATTGATTTGAGTTTCCGCAGTATTAATAGGCAGCGCAGTCCACACCTTCACGCGGTCATCACGAAACCCGAAGCCCTTCGGCATCACGCCAATCACTTCGCATTGCACATCGTCGAGTCTGATTGTCGAGCCGATCGCGAAAGAGGCATCGTCAGGTGGGCCGTAACTCAGGATCGCCAGGCATGCTGCACCAGGCTGTACTTCCGCTTCCATAAAGGTACGCCCGCGGACAGGTTTGACGCCAAGTACATCGAAAAACTCTGAGGACACGCGCATGGTGGTGACGCGCTCGGCTTCTCCATTGCCACGCGCCAGATTACCGCGTTCGAAGTCGTAAGCGGCGATGTTCGCGAACCCATTGACCCGGCCGCGGACATCGGCGAATTCTGGACCAGAAAGGCCGAAATATGGGAAGTCAAACCCGGAAGAGGGTAGATACCGTGTGTACACCGCTACGAGCTGTTTGCTCTTCGGGAATGGCAATGGACGAAGTAATACTGCATTGATAACTGTGAAAATAGCGGCATTCGCCCCGATACCAATCGCCAGAGTGAGAACTGCAGCGACTGTAAATCCCGGACGCTTCCACAACGTGCGCGCTGCGTACCGAAGGTCTAGCCAGAGATCGCTTAGTAATCGACTGCCGGGAATACCTGGTGTGATCGGCGGAGGCAGCTGTGCCTGGCGTAGAGTCGCGAGGTAATCCTTTAGTAAGTTGCCTTCACTGAAATCGGCAAGCGCCACCTGCGTGGCCTCATCTGGGGACATGCCACCCGCAATCAACTCCCGCCAGCGATCATCGAGATGTTGCGAGAGCTCTTCGACAATCTCCGCTTCGCGTGTAGGAGAGAGTCGTAAGCCCACTAAACGCGAGCGCACGTGTTTTGTCCAGTCAGGCAAATTCGTCTCCCGTTACGCGTTGAACCGCGTCTACGAACGCTGCCCAGGTCTTGCGTTGCTGCGCTAGCACGCGCCGACCTTGAGTTGTGACTTTGTAGAAACGCCGGCGTCGCTCGTTTGGTTTTTCGACCCAGACGCCTTTGATCCATCCGCGCTCCTCGAGGCGATAGAGCAAGGGATAAAGGGAATCAATGTGAAACGTGAGCTGCCCGCCCGAGCGTGTATGGATAAGTTTACTCAGGTCATAGCCGTGGCGCGGACGCGCATCGAGCAGTGAAAGGATAAGCAACTCCGCCGCTCCCTTCTTCAGCTCGCGATCGAGTGCTCGCGTGTCGATATCTGTCATGGACAGATAGTATATAGACAGATATTAAGACGTCAAGTCAAAGTCAACTATCATTTCATGCTACTTCTCACTTCCTGATCGAATATTTGATTTTGATTGGAATCGAGGTGGAACTCTCGTTTACTCCGCAGGGTCGAAACCAGCGGTATCGTGCTTGTGAAAAATTCAGGTGATGATGACTATCAAAACTACTACGCGAAGCCCATGCGTTGTACGAATGCTTGAAAGCGGGGCTCAGAACGCAAGTTGTTCCACCTCGGATCGACTTTCAGGAATATCAATCGCGAGTCATGCTCCTGAAATGCGCGCTCTAACCAGATATATACCTTGTCGCGATCTCCCAGGCCATTAAACACCGCGGCGATACTTGCGGCGGCGACGTAACGTTCTGCCGAAGCTTTTACCATCTCATCGGCAAGAGCACGCGCCTCTGAGACCTTGCCAGCTCGTGCCAACGCATAACCAAGCAACGAAAGCGCGTTGGAATTGGGAGAGAGTCTCACCGCCGTACGGGCCTCCTCAACTGCCTCAACGAAACTCTGTTTCTCAATCAGAGCCATTGCCATAAACTGGTGGGGCAGTGAGAAATTCGGATCAAGGCCCACGGTCTTCTGCAATCTATCAAAAGCCGCATCAGGTTGACCCGCAAAAATCAAAAACTGTCCTTCCAATGCATTGATTCTTAAGTGGACCGGATCGAGCTCTCGGCTTAGTTTAGCCTCGGCCAGTGCCTCACCGTGTCGGCCCAGGATTGAAAGGAGATTCGCATAGTACGAGTGAGCGTCCGCATTCCGCGGGTCCAATTCCAGAGCTCGCTTGAATTGAGCCTCAGCACCTTTCCAATCCCAATCGAACCAAAAATTAACCCAGCCCAGGACTGCATGGGCGGCGGAAAGTTTGTCGTCTAATTCAATGGCTTTGAGCGCCGCGCCTTTGGCTTTGGGAAGAGCTTCCGTTGGCGCGATATCAAGAGCAGGAGAACGGTATGCGTCTGCGAGCCCAACATAGGCGAGTACGTACGCCGGGTCGAGTTCGATCGCTCGCTGATAATACGAAATAGCAGTCAACAAGTCGGTCCTGTTGCTCCTAAGAGCATGATAATGGCCTTTCAGATACAGCTGGTACGCTTCTGCGTTTGCCGTATAGTTTCTTACAACCTTGTTCTCGTCCGGCCCTGACAAACGAGCTTGCAACTTGCGAGCTACATCGCGAGCAATATCGCTTTGTAAAACCACAACGTCGGATAGTTTCCGATTGTATTGATCACCCCAAATCTGATTTCCATTTGTGCCGTCCACTAACGCCAAATACAGAATTAAGTCATCGCCATGTTGTACGACTCTTCCGCTCAAGATCGCGC
>JBKPQV010000369.1:0-10977 GCA_046734235.1 Acidobacteriota bacterium | reverse complement strand
CCAGCCGGTCCAATCACGGAAGTCGCCTGGCAATCAAAGGCGCCATTCGCAAGATCACAAGTGGTGACTGTATGTAGGGCCATCCCATAGTCAGTATTGAAGTCACTTTGCGGTCTATAGACGTGAGTTGCAGGAGCAATTCTTCGAAACTCGCTGGCCACAGCACCTTTGTGCCATTTGCGAACCGCTGGAAACGACTCAAACGGATCCTCAGCGCCGGGATAGAAATACAAAGGCGTGTAGAAAATGAGTTTGCTTCCAACCAGCCGGCTTGCGTAGTTACGAGACGAATAATAGTCGTTGGAACGCAGATGATAAGTCGATCGATAAGAGAGTTTGCCCGTGTCGTCGATTTGAAACAATCCTACTTCGGTACCACCGCGTGAGTAACTGTATCCAATTACAACAACCGTATCTTTTGAGACGAGCATCTCGTCATACCAGGTTCCGCTTGGGTCGATGTCTGGCCCATAGGCTTCGACTATGGAGACCGGCTTCAACTCCCCGTCGCCGATTGCTACTGTGAAGAGACGGCCGCGACGAAGGACCACAAGGTGGTCACCATGAACCTTTACAATGCCGCCTTCATCAACACCTGCGTGCTGGACGTTGGTTACTGAATCATCTTTGTCTGCTTTTGCATCCGCTGATTTTTGTAGAACAGTCGCGGGTTGGGCCTCCATCGCCAGTTGGTTAAACCCTTCACTCCGTCTGGAACGAGCCTTCTGTTTCTCCGCCAACTCTCGGAAATATTTTGTTAGCTCCTGATCGGAGCGAAAGGGCTGCATGGTTTTTTTGACGGGAGTTACCTGTCCACTAACTGGCGGGATTGGGAGCGTTGGACCAGTGGCACAAGCCGCGAGTCCGGATAGAAACAGACCGGCAGCCGCCGTGGCTGTGAGTACGATTTTCATGTTTGCTTCCTCGCGATCATCGGGTTCGACATTCATTTGCCGAAGGAAGAACGGAGCTGAGGGCGGAATCTTGCAATCCCGAGATCACACAAAATGGCACGAATTAGGTCTTGAAATATTCGCGTCGGAGGAGACCGTAAAAGTAGGCGTCTTGAATTTCACCCGCGACATGCCAGCGTTCGCGCAAATAACCCTCTCGTTGGAAGCCCAGTCGTTCAAGCGTCCGAATCGAAGAATTGTTGCGTGGGTCTACGTCCGCTTCAAGGCGTCGAAGGTTCAGGACGGTGAAGCAGTAGTCGAGCAAGGCCTTCAGGGCCTCGTTCATGTATCCATGGCCCCATTCCTCTTGGGCTAATGCATAACCAAGTTCTGCACGCCCATTATTGAGATCCAGATTAAAGAGCGTTGTGGTTCCGATCACAATGCCATCTTCGTTTCGTGCGATTCCCCATTTCATGATGTTTCCCGATTCCACATCCCGCAGAATCTCATGCAAAAGGTTTAACGCCGCTGTCTTATCGGGAAGTGGTGGCGTACTCCAATAACGCATCACCTGAGGGTTGGAGAAAATCGTGTAGATGGAATCAAGATCACCAGGCGTCAAGGCGCGAAGGCTTATTCTTTCGCTCGCAAGGTTCGGCAATATTTTTAGGTTAGCGGCCACACCAGGTCCAGAAGCTTCCATTGGCAAAATCAATCCGGTTACCTTTGTAGAACATATTGCCCTTAATACTCTGCCCGTCGTCATCATCAAGGAATAGCCATGGTCCTTCCATGTGACCGTTGAAGCCTCCACCATCTTCCGTGCGGATCGTCAGGCGTCCTTGAGGGTTGTGAGTTACCCTACGTGTTCTGCGCTTATCACCGCCAAAACACCATTGCCCCTCAATACGGTTCAACGTCCAGGAGCCATCCTTGACTCGGTCGTTGTGCCATGAACCACCAAGGAAGTTTGCCCAACTAAGTTCCAGCCAGCCTGAACCACCGTTACCGGTAGAGTCGGACCAGGTGTGTTGTAGGCGTTTGCCGACGAGGGTTCCTTTGAGCGTGCCGGTCTTGCCATTCGCCCATCTGATTATTCCTTCGATGTTTGCGCCGTTCTGTGTGAGTTCAAGCTCAGAATCACCGAAGCCATTACCAGTAGTCCACCATCTACCATCGATGCGGTCGAGCGGAGCGGGTCGTTTTGGCGCGGCGGTTGACTTAGCCGGAGGATTGGTTTTGGCCTTGTCTGGTATTCGACCTCCAGAGGCCTCACCTTGTGCGAAAGCGGGAAGAACCAACAGGACATTAAGGAACAGAAGGAGAAAGGCGCGGTGGCATTTGAATCTGGTTCTCATGGTGAGGGCGAACGATATTACAAGATGCCTTACGAATGCCAGTGATGGGCTTATCTTGGTCTTTGGTCTTTGGTCTTTGGCCTTAGTCTTCTGCTCATAGACCATATTCTAAAACCTAAGACCTAAGACCTAAGACCTAAGACCTAAGACCTAAGACCTAAAGCCAAACCTAACCCCATCACTGACCGATCGCGTGACTACGCGTTATCGTCAGGCGGGATAACGAGTTGTTGGCCAACCTGTATCTTGTCGGGATCGTGGAGTTTGTCCCGATTGGCATAAAAGATCCTCATATACTCATTAGGATCTCCATAAAACTGTTTGCTGATCTTCGAGAGATTGTCTCCACCTTTGACTTCGTAGGTTTGTCCGCCCGTACCCTGGCCCCCGCCCGCAGCGGCACCCACGGCTCTACTTGTATCTACAGTGATATCTGCTGTGATGTCGTCAGCATTTGGATTGACAAGCTTGATTTGATCCCAAAACTTTTTCTTGGCGTCATCTGACGGGGCAATCCCGCGAATGAAGAGCTTGTTGTCCTGCACGTGTAGATTTTGGAATTGGATGTGCTCGTTATCGGCAGTGGTAAGTACCGTTTGGTATCTTTGTTTTAATTCATTGAAGCGTTGTTGAGCACCTTGTTGTTGTTCAGCTTCCGAAGCGCCGCGTCCAAACATTTTGTCAAAGAGACCCATGGTTAAGTCCTTTCGGTGTAATCGAATCGACACATCGGTGTGCCAATCCCTGTCCCTATGCTAATGGGGGAAGGTGTATTCGCCCGTGTAGACGTCAATCGGGGCTGTGGAGTTCTAATTGCGGGTGAATGTGCGCATCATACTCTAATCTGAAGCGACAAGAAACATTTTGTTACTGAGGATCGCATTGCAAATAAAAGACAATCAACGCGGCGGTTCTGGAGGTAAAAAAGGACACCATACGCTTTAGAGACTGTGTGAAAACTAGGAACGGAAAGAAACCTAACCACAAAAGACCCAAAGACACTAAGGCACAAATGTAACTTTAAAGGGCAATTCGTGGCTTTGAGTCTTCGTGGTTAAGATCTACATCCAGACTTTTCACACAGTCTCTTTAGCGTCGTGGAGTCTGATTTTTTCGTTATCGTATTTGGAAGTTTTTCCTCGAGGTGGAGTTACCCTGGATCGCGATGCTGGAGTGTCGCGTTTATCAATTCCAGGATTTCTGCCTCGACGTCATCTGGCAGGTCATCGTGAGTCAGAGATTCAACCAAAGCCGATAAGTCAATAAGCCTCACTATGTCGCGCCAGTTTTCCGGTAACATTCCGCCGTGCGAAACAAAAGCCTCAGAGAAATGCGGCTCACGTAAGGGTCGATCAAATCGCTCGTATCGTAGAAAATTACCAACATCCAAAAGCGCTGAGCCCGAAAAGCCGAATTCCCAATCAAGAACCGCCGCAACTTTCCAGACTCCCTCGGCCTCCGCTACCAGAATATTTCGATTGCCATAGTCGCTGTGGACAAGCGAGGGTTTCTCGTCCAAATCCGGAACCATACCCGCCGATGACCAGGCGAACTTGTGAATTCGGTCTGTTAGGTTTAGGCCTACTCGTATCTGGCAAATCGCTGTTTCCAAAAATCGATCTATCAAACGAGGGATTGGATTTGGACCGTCGATGTAACTTTCCCCCACGATGAGTTCTTGACCGGATGTTAGAAGCTTTCCTGGTTTTGAAAATTTGAACCGACCGATCGCAGCAAGAGTGGCACCGATCGAATAAGCAGCTTGCGCGGTCGCCTTAGCGTGTAGCGTTCGCTTTAGTTGTTGGAAAGTAACGCCTTGGACAAATTCAAAAATCGCGTAAGGAGGAGCGTCCTCTGTAGCAGGGCTTGCGAAAATCAGCTTTGCTACTGGAATCTCTGCTGAGATCAGATTGTGGATAGCAGCTTCTTTGCGACAGACCTCGCTACCATCTCTATAGATCCTAAGGACTATTGGCCCGTAACCCGAATCGAATTCGACCTTGAGGTTGGTATTAATCAGACCTCCGGTGAGCAGTTCAACATTACGAATGGTTTGCTGAGGAAAGGTTTGAGCGATTAACGAGCGGACGGTCTTGTTAGTCACCATTTCCGTAATATGGAACGCGTCCGCCATGTAAGTTGTTCAGTTCAACAAGGCCTGAACCAGGGCGTCGACATGAATGCTTGCTGTATCAAGCAATGGCATATCGTGATGTGAGTCTGACTTAATCAAAAGCGGTAGCTCTGTTCCGCCTAGAATAATTGCCTCGACGTTTTCCCGTGTTTTCATTTCGTCAGCAATGTGAAGGACTTGCGCGCGGGTTTCTGGCAGGAATTGATTACTCAACAACTCTTTCATGTAGCGGTCGTGAATGAAGGTTTGTTCTTCATCATTTGGCGTGACTAATTTGATCCCCGCCTCCGCGAACTTGGTTGGATAAAACGTAGCTTGCATCGTGAAGCGTGTGCCAAACAACCCAACCGTTTTCAGGCCCAATGTGCGTACTCTATCTCTTGCGGACTCGACGATGCTGATCAATGGCAAGTTGGCACGGGCTCTGAGTTCGTCAAAAACAATGTGAGGAGTGTTCGAGCAAATTGCACCAACTCCGGCGCCTGCGCGAACGAGCCGTTCAATTTCCTGAGAGCAATAGTCGGCAAGTTTGTTCAACTCACCGCCGATCATCCAGGCGACAATATGATTCAGGTCAATACTGTTGATGATGATTGCCGGGTTATCGCCGTTAGTCTTTGAGCGATACCGATCAACTAACATGCGGTAATAGTCGATCGTCGACTCAGGACCAATGCCCCCGATAAGGCCTAATGTCTTCATGGTGTCTAAAAAATCTATTGGTCATTTTCCATTTGAAAATGACCAATAGCTCAGTTCTTAATTTCGTTGCGCTGTACTACTCACATCCGTCACCTCGTACTCCGGCTTTGCCATTCCCATCAACCACTTATCGAACCAGCCTACAATGTGTTGCAGTCGTTCAATGCGGTGCCAGGGTTGACCTGAGCGAGATAGCTCGTGAGTCTCGTTTGGAAAGCGCACCATTACTGTGGGGATCTTTCGATACTTCAAGGCTCGAAACATTTGTTCACCACCGCTACCAGTCGGGGTGCGGTAATCGGTCTCACCCAGAATCAGCATGAGCGGCGTTTGCACTTTGCTGATGTAGGTGATTGGTGAACGAGCTTTGTAGTCCTCGGGGTCTTCAAACGGAGGCGCTTTAAACCATGAAGGTTGAAACAAGGTAAAGTCGGCCGTGTACCACCAGTCAGTCCAATCTGAAATGTCGCGCTGCGAAACTGCGGCCGCAAAACGAGTAGTTTGCGTGATTGTCCAGTTGGTTAGTAGTCCACCTCCGCTCCCGCCAGTCACACCTAGTCTCTTGTCGTCGATATAACCACGTTTTACGAGTTCATCGACTCCAGCCATCAAGTCTTTGTAGTCGTCGCCTGGATACCGATACTGAATAATGTTGCCAAACTCCTCGCCATAGCTGGTGCTGCCTCTCGGATTTGGATAGAGAACCACATAGCCTTTTGCAGCCATCCACTGGAACTCATGATCGAAGATAAATCCGTAAGCGGAGTGCGGCCCTCCATGAATATTCAGAATGAGCGGGTATTTTTTGTTTGGATCAAAGTCAGGTGGCTTCTGTACCCACGTTTGAACTTTCTTCCCATCGAAGCTGGTGTACCAAACCTCTTCTGGCTCCGTGAGGTTCAATTTGCTGAATAGTTCATCATTGATGTGGGTAAGTTGTTTGGGCGCTCCGGAAGTTCCCTCCAGCCAATACAAATCTCCGATGCGAGTTGGTGTTGAAATCAATAACACAAACTTGGAAGCATCAGCAGTGGCGCGAAAACTTACCACCGCCTGGTTGCCTGTGGTGACATCAGTTTCTCGGCCAGTGGCTGCATCAAACGAGCCGACGTTTGCCTTTCCTTCTTTCGCGAAGGTTGCAAAGATTCGTTTGCCATCTGCCGACCAAACGGGAGGGTTACCGCCGCCGCCTCGAGGACTAGTGTTATCACCGCCTACGCCGGAGCCGATGTCGAAGTTAAAGCTTCCCGTTAAATTTTTCGGCTGTGCATTAGGAGCAATATCAAGTACCCACAAATCAGGTTCCGAGTAAGATTTGACTGGCTTGCTAAGTGAAGCGTAAAACGCGAATCGCTTTCCGTCAGGACTCACCGAAAGTGCACCTGAACCCATGTCGAAGCTGGTTAACTTCTTTGTTTCGCCTCCGGTTGCCGCAACAGCGTAGATGTCGGTGCTGGGCAATTCGTAATAAGGTTCATCGCTGTGGTTCGAGACAAAGTAGATCTCTGAACTATCTTTAGCCCAGGTCGCGTTGCCATCATCGTAGCGTCCACTGGTCAATTGTTTTGGCGTGGGTTTTTCATCGCCAGTTCGCGGTGCTGTGACAACCCAGATGTGTTGCGGATGTTTGTTGTCGACGTAACCGGCGCCATTAGAACGATAAACAGCGCGGGTGATGACACGCACGTCTGATTCTCGCTCTTCGGGTTTTGGGCTTGCAGCCGGAGAAGGTGAGGCTGTCGGACTCGGTTTTGCCGCAGCTTTGGCAAGCTCTTCCGCTGTCGCGCCGTTGTAAAACGAAATCTGCTTTCCATCGGGTGACCATTGTGGTCCACCTGCGCCGCGGGCCAGGGAAGTAAACTGAAATGCCTCGCCGCCGGCCATTGAAAGCATGAATAACTGTGGTTGGTCAGGCCGTCCATCCTTTTCAGGTACTCGAACAAAACATAAATACTTTCCGTCTGGCGACCAACGTGGTGTCGAATCACGAATACCACTCGTCAGTTGCCTGGTTTCTCCTGTAGCGGTGAGCACCATCCAGATCGAGGTGTTGTAGTTATCCTTTCGATCATTCACGTTGACTCTCACAAACGCGATACGCGAGCCGTCAGGTGAAACTTGTGGATCACCGATCCAGATGAAACTGAATAGATCTTTTTCTGTAATGTTTCGTTTTTGCGCGACTGTCGGTATCGCAAGGAATAGAGATAGAGCCAGAAGGAGTAAGATCCTGAGACGCATGGAGATTTCCTTTCGGTAAAACGGGTTGGCAACGGCTGCGGGCTATTCTAGCTGAGAGCGGACGGTCAGAGCGAGCGAATGATGCGTAATGATGAGGTGGTACCGACCTTATCCAATCGGAGCTCGCCATTCGCGAAGCTTGTATGGAAGGAACAGTCGGGAAGGCTGGCTCGCCCTCTAGGATCTCAGATCTCAGATCTCACAGCGATCGGATTTTGTTTTGCATTTACTGTGAGATCTGAGATCTTCGATTTGAGATCCTAGAGGCTTGTTCTTTCCAGGTGAATTACTTCTTGTACACATAGTAGACAATCCCGGCGTTGTCATCCGTCAGAAGAAACGTGTCCTTGCCGAAATTAAAGATGTCGCACGGGCGACCATTCACCACGCCATTAACAAGAAAGCCGGTGATGAAATCCTCGGCTCGAGCTGATTGTTCACCGACTTTTATAACTCGATAGCCTCTCGCAATGCGTTTGTTAGTAGAGCCGTGCAATGCGACTAAGAAAGAGCCTTTAAGATCTGTTGAACTGTTCGAGTCGAAGTATTCGAGTCCGAGCGGCGCGGTGTGTGCTCCGAGGTCGACCATAAGTGCAGGCGATTTCGAGCAGTCGAACTTTGAGCCACGAGGATTTAGTTTCTTGTCGACAAAGATTCTCGATCCGGACTGAAAGCAATAAGGCCAACCGTAGTTGGTATTGTCTTTGAGCAAGCCCATCGTATCGGCTGGACGATTAAGGCCCAGGTGATCAGCTCCCATGTTTGTCGCGAATAACTGGCTGTTCACCCACCGTAAACCAACCGCGTTTCGTAGGCCGCGAGCGAAGTGACGCTGATTCTTTCCATCAGGATCCATTTCCACGATGCTTGCGCGAACATCTTCCTTTTCCGCGCAGGCATTGCAGCTGCTGCCGACCGATACGTAGATCTTATTATTTGGTCCAATTGCAATCGTGCGAGTGAGATGCCAGCCACCATACTTATAGGACAATCCGTAATCAGGAAAAGTAGCGAGCACTTGAGGCTGACTGGTTGGTTTTGCTGATCCGCTTTCGTATTTGTAACGAACCAGTCGGTCGGTAAGCGCCAGGTAGAACCAGTTAATTCCATCCTGGTCCGTGTAGAACGCAACACTATTCGGATTTCGCAAGCCAGTCATGAACTGCGTAACCTTTGTGAAGCGTTTCGTCTGTGGATCGAACGAGTCAAGAATGTAGACAATACCTTTGCGGTTGTCGGTGAGGTTATACATATCGGTGACAAAGATTCGATCATCGGGACTCTTCGCCATGAAGCGAACCCGCTTTAGTCCTTCGACAGCGGGAATGATCTCGTACTCAGCTGGTAGATTAAGTGTGAATGACTTGCCATTTGCAAGGGTGATCTTGTGAGGGGTTAGCTTGTAAGATCGGTTTGCAGGACGCTGAGCGAGCGTCAAGGCACTTATGAAAATGAGAAGTAAGAATGCGATTGAGTTTTTCATCGGGCGCCAAACATATCACAGCCTCCTTGGAGTGCGGTGGCCCGGCACCGCTTTGTTACAGCGGTCCTCGCAGATCGATTGCTCTGCGTGCGGTTTCGAACGCTGAGTAATTTAGAGAAAGTTGCAGGTGTTAGGTCACTGGTCAAGAGATCTCGATCTACGAGTCACGCCGTGACAAAGCGATGCCGGGCCATCGCACTCCAAGGAGGCGTGATCGATGAGCCTCGCTGTTACAAACGAGCTAGTTGATAGGGCGAATGAGAGTTGAATGAATGTATCCTTCAACGCTTGGGCAATAACTCCACTGATTGTTAGACCAAAGTGTTTCTCCAACTACTGTTGAGGTCTGACAAATAATCCTCGTGCCAGGGTAAAGGCGCCCAAGTTCAGGGCTTGAAGTACGAGGCGCCGCGCGCACCGACGTATACGCATCATTGGTACGGGTAATTTCGAATTCCGCTGTCTGCCGGGCTTTAGGCTGTACCGGGCTACTTGTTACCGTTTGAGTCGGTCTCTGCTTAATGTAGCGGTAGGCAACTATTCCGGCGCCACCGATCAGCAAAGCGACAAGCAGTGACAATGAGATCACAGTAGGTCGCGAGGAATGTTTCCTTCCGTCCGATCGGGGAGGCGTCGATGTTGGTCTAAGGGTGGTCTCCTCCGTTAGCACAGTTGGCTCTATGTCGCCCTTTAAAGCCGAAAGCATTTGATTTGCAGTTTGAAACCGATCATAAGGCAGCAAACGAATCGATTTGCTGATGACATACAACAAAGTCGGGTCTAGATTCTTAAACGGCTCCGCTTCCAGAAATCTTTCATTGTCACCCTCGGTCAATTCTTTGGGCCGCTTGCCTGACAACATAAAGGCTGCTGTAAACCCTAAAGAGTACAGATCACTCGCGAAGACTGGCTTACCGTTAGCCTGCTCAATAGGCATAAATCCCGGTGACCCAATAATGATCGTGGTTGACTGATCGGCTAAGACTTCTTTTACAGCCCCAAAGTCGATAAGCACAGGAAGATCATCAGCTTTCCTCAACATTATGTTTTCGGGTTTGATATCGCGGTGGACGATGCCTTTCGAGTGAATGTATTCGAGCACTGGCAGAATCTTATGCAGAAAGGCGACTACTTCTAATTCGCTGAATGGCCCACTAGTTCTAACCCGCTGGCCAATGCTTTCTCCCTCTATCCAATCCTGAACCAGATAGAACTCCTGATCTTCCGTAAAGTACGCCTGCAGTTTCGGAATCTGTTCACTCGACTTGCCAAGCATTTCCAGGATGACAGCCTCGCGTTGGAAACGCTCCTTCAAAATGGGATAGTGGGAATTATCGTCTGTGGGTGGTCGCAACTGTTTGACTACACATCGCCGGTTTGATGGCAGATGAGTGTCCTCTGCAAGAAACGTTTTACTGCTACCGCCGCTTCCTAATAGACCAATTGGACGGTAGCGATTATTTATTAGTTGAGCCATCGTTGCTCCCGACTTGAATTTGGGAGTCGGTGCTAATAACGGGAGCCGATTTTAACTCTGCACTCGCCCGGCCTGCGAGACTACGTCAGCATTTTCGCGTCCTGAGCCGCATTTTTGTATCCATCAATTTCCGCAGCTGAAAACCCTAAACGCTCCAATAACAAACATTCACGCCACGTTCGACCAAGTCATCTTCGCACCGCCTCAATTAGTTCTTCTTTCTTGAAGGACGAGGTTCGGGCTTCAAGTCGATGCAGCCTTCGGCATTGGCGAAGGTCTTTGCTGGATCAGTAGCAAGTTGATCTTCTGGATAGGGATTCTGAAAACAGCCGGGACAGCCCAGACCCTTAACATCGTCGGCTTCCCACAACCGCTTTGCAGAGTCGTCAAAATAGATTCGATGTTGTGCCCGTGTACCATTCGCATGTCGGGCGGACCCAAGTAGGAATCGAATATGGCCTTCATCATCGTAGTAATAGTCGAAGTTGAATGAACCATCCTCATAGTTGAAGTATTCCTGGTACCAAACGATTACGCCTTGGGCATTGCGCGCTACCTGCCTGCGTGTATAGTACTGATCACCACACGATTCAAATTCTCGCTTGCTTGTTTTGTATTTTCCCGACTTGAGGCCAGCGTTCACTGTGCTCACTAACTGCCTTATTGCCACAATCGATGGATGAGTG
>JBKPQV010000368.1:0-5338 GCA_046734235.1 Acidobacteriota bacterium | reverse complement strand
GAGTTAGGCGCCGACGTTTCCGCGTTGGTTCGTTACACTTCGACGGGTACGTGGGGTTGGCTCGACCGCTCTCCAGTCAAGCGTCATGTGAATGTCATCCTCGGTGACATCCGCGATCAGGATGCCGTACTGAAATTGATGGATGGAATCGACACCGTCTTCCATCTCGCTGCATTGATCGGAATCCCCTACTCCTATCACGCGCCTTTATCGTACGTTCGAACCAACATCGAGGGCACGGTCAACATTTTGCAATCCGCGATGCGTTGCAACGTCGGACGTGTGATCCAAACCTCAACCAGCGAAGTCTATGGCTCAGCTATCACGGTCCCGATCAGCGAGCAGCATCCGCTACAAGGACAGTCGCCGTATTCGGCGAGCAAGATTGGTGCTGACAAGATTGCTGAGTCGTTTTATTTGTCATTTGGTTTACCGGTTGTCATCGTACGTCCCTTCAACACCTTTGGACCGCGACAATCAGCACGCGCAGTCATCCCTACAATCATCGCTCAGGCTTTAAGAGAATCGTCGATCAACCTCGGCAATCTCGAGCCCACACGCGATCTAAACTTCGTCGCTGATACCGTCGAAGGATTCGTCAAAGCGGGCGAAGCGGCAAACGCAGTTGGCCAGGTAGTCAATCTCGGTACTGGTCGCGAGGTGTCGATTGGCAAACTTGCCGAGACAATTCTGTCTATGATGGACAAACGCATGCCAGTGTTGAGCGATGACACCAGGATTCGACCAAAAGGCAGTGAAGTCGATCGACTCTGCGCTGACAACACAAAGGCCAAAGAGATTCTTGGGTGGAAACCGCAATACACGCTCGAAGATGGTCTACGACGCACTATCGAGTGGTTAACCGAACACCATGAACAATACCGAAGTGATATCTACGTCGTTTGAGCCGGGTGCCGCGCTCAAGGCTGGTGCGATCCCTTTGTGTGTGCCTGAGCTGTCCGGCAACGAATGGACTTATGTCAGGGAATGTCTCGACACGAATTGGGTATCCTCGGCCGGCCCGTTTGTTTCGCGTTTCGAGCAGTCGCTCGCGTCATACGTCGGCGCCGATCATGCAGTAGCGACAGTCAACGGAACCTCAGCGTTGCACGTCGCGTTATTGGTCGCGGGCGTGAAGCCTGACGACGAAGTGATCCTTCCTGCACTCAGTTTTATAGCGCCCGCAAACGCGGTGCGTTACGCCGGAGGGTGGCCAGTATTTATGGATGTCGAGGCCGAGCACTGGCAAATCGATCCACAGAAGACCGCCGACTTCGTAAATCGCGAGTGTGACTGGAAAAATGGCGAGCTTCGGAACCGCAATACCGGTCGCAAAGTCAGCGCATTACTGCCAGTTCATATTCTCGGACACCCGGTCGATCTCGATCCGTTGCTAGAAATCGCGCGCAAGTTTGGACTCGCTCTGATCGAAGATGCGACTGAAAGTCTCGGAGCGACATACAAAGGGCAAAGACTTGGACAGACGAGCGACATCGCCTGCTTCAGTTTCAACGGAAACAAGCTCATCACTACTGGAGGCGGCGGCATGATCGTTACTTCGCAAAGATCGTGGGCCGATCAGGCGAGGTACCTCACAACGCAGGCGAAGGACAACCCGATCGAATACATTCACAATGAGGTTGGGTTCAACTACCGTCTCACGAACCTCCAGGCTGCTGTAGGCTGTGCGCAGGTTGAGCGACTCGATGAGTTTCTGGCTCGCAAACGCCACATCGCGCAAGAATATAACAATTCGCTGCTCGATCTGCCGGGCGTCTCGACGATGAAGGAAGCTTCGTGGGCCATGAGCGCGTGTTGGTTGCATACGTTGTTAATCAATCCGGCAGACTACGGCGTCGACAGGGTTGAACTCTCCCGCCTGCTCGCCGAAAAAGAGATTCAGGCAAGACCTCTATGGCAGCCACTACATCGCTCACCGGCTCATGCAGGAGCCCCGGCCTACTACATCGAGGTTGTTGATGAGATTCATCGTAAGGCGCTGAGCCTGCCAAGTTCAGTGGGATTGAGCGAGCAGGAGATGGCGCGTGTCGTGAAAGTTATTCGCGATGGGGCTCAACAGTCTTCATGAACTCACGCTTAGTCGAGGTTATCAAAACAAACGGTGTCAGGAATTCCTTGTTTCTCATGACCCGGCGAGTTTTGCGCAGCGTGGGAACGAGATTGGTCTCAACTTCGGAGAAGCTCACACCTAAGCCAAGGTTCACTCGCGAAGAACAAGAGTTACTGTCAAGAAACGGCGAGTTTGAAAACAAGCATCGTGGCCGGCGAGGTTTTGTAATCGGTACTGGTCCATCGCTCGCTCGACAAGACCTGGCCCCACTCGGCAACGAGATCACCTTCTCGCTCAGTGGCTTTTGGAAACACACGATCATTGAACAATGGCAGCCAACCTACTACTGCTTCAGCGATCCGCTATTGTTTGACGGCTCGCCTGTGATGAAAGACTTTTTTCAGTCGCTGACTGAACGTGTTACGAAATCGAAATTCTTCGTTCCGTTGTCAGCTTTCAAAACTGTTCAGGAGAATCGACTATTGCCGCCGGAACGAACGTTCTACGTTCCGTTCCGGGGTGATCTCAGCACTGACGTCGTTGATGATCTCGATTTCACGGCCCCGGTTCCGGGGATCATGAACGTTGCGCAACTCTGTATGATGCTCGCAATTTACATGGGCATCTCGCCGATTTACCTGCTCGGACTCGATCACGATTGGCTGTCTCACACAGGCGAGACGAAACACTTCTACCCCGGGCATGCAGGCCTTGAGAGACATCCAGAGGTTCGGCCAGTGTTGGCCGACTGGAGCTACCATCACTTGATGGAATGTCAGCTGGTCGGTTGGAAAGCCTACGAAAACCTCGCACGACTGTCGACAGTCAAAGGGATAAAGATTTACAACGCCACCGACGGTGGGTTTTTGGACGTCTACGAACGCGCGAACTACCAAGAAGTCGTAAGCTGATGACCAACGTCGTAACGAAATCGAAACAGGCTCTGGGACGTTCCCTTGGTAATCTAGGTGTAACGAAAAGTAATCTTCAAATTGCGCGTTTGAAGAAACAGTTCCTATCGGCTGAGCCTGGATCAGTAGTGAACTTCGCGGGGTATCGTATCAGGATCACAGACGGAAAGAGTTTTTATATCCAATGCAAGGATGAGTTTGTTCATCAGATCTATCGCTTCGAATCAAGCCGTAAAGACCCGTTCATCATCGACGGAGGCAGTAATATCGGGGTGTCGCTTCTCTACTTTAAGCAGCTTTATCCAGCGGCTCGTATCGTCGGCTTCGAACCCGACCCGGCAGTCTTCAAGATGCTCGAAGAGAACATAGCCGCAAACGGAATTGAAGGTGTGACCGTAAGAAATGCGGGGCTTGGATCTGAAGATGGCGTTGCGTCGTTCGTTCCCGATAATAGTGCCGGCGGACGAATCATGAGTACCGACGCGAGTATCGAAGTGAAGGTCGAACGACTATCCCGCTGGATCGACGGGCCAGTAGACTTTTTGAAGTTGAATATCGAAGGTGAAGAGTTGCCGGTGTTGCAGGAACTCGAAAGTAGCAACAAGCTCTCACAGGTGCGTGAGTTGGTGATGGAATATCACGGCTGGCCCACCGGTGAGCAAAGGCTTGGTCCAATTCTAGAGCTGCTCGGCAGAAATAGTTTCCGCTATCTCGTACACGATTTCGACAGCGAAACCGGATTTGCCACGAAGCCGCCGTTTGGTTGGGACACTGATAAGACATGGTACTGTCTGGTTTACGCAAAGAGGCACCTTGATCTCGGATAAGTTCAGGGCATCTATTAAGAAAGTAGTGCCGGCCAGTGTCTACAAACCAATCATGAGCCGCTGGAGACGGTGGCCCATGGTGCGCTGGGGCAACGTGCGTAGATTGCAACCGTTCAGTGCAGAAATGGGACTTGATCGGGGTCACGGGATCGATCGCTATTACATCGAATTGTTTCTGCAGGCAAACAGCGGCGACATCAAAGGCACGACGCTCGAAATCGCCGACAACAACTATACAGTTCAATTTGGGGGCGATAAGGTTCAACGCTCCGAGGTGCTGCATGCCATCGAGGGAAATCCGCGTGCTACCATCATCGGAAACCTGGAAACCGGTGAGAACATCCCTGTAAATCACTTCGACTGCATAATCTGTACACAAACGTTTCCGTTTCTGTACGACTTCAAGGCGGCAATTCGAAGTTGTCATGGCGCCTTGAAGCCAGGCGGCGTCCTGCTTGCTACATTTGCAGGGATCACCCAGATTAGTCGGTATGATATGGATCGTTGGGGCGACTACTGGCGTTTCACGACGCTGTCAACACAACGAATGTTCGCCGAAATCTTCAATAGCAAAAACGTAACTGTCAGAGCTCACGGAAATGTGCTGACTTCAGTTTCGTCGTTATTGGGCTTGGCGGCTGAAGATCTGCGGAAAAGTGAGTTGGACTACGTCGATGCGGATTACGAGCAGCTAATCACGGTGCGGGCGGTTAAGGCGGGAACATGAGGGTGCGAGGGTTAGGAAGAGTAAAGAGGATCGGCCGCAAGTTGCGCAATCGCCTTTCGACAGGCGCGCTGATCTTACTCTACCACCGCGTCGCAGAGCTTGAGTCAGATCCGCAGCAGCTTCAGGTTTCACCAATAAACTTCGCCGAACATCTAAGGATACTCAAAGAAGTCGCTACACCAATCTCGTTACAGGAACTTACGCAAAGCTTGCGTTCCGGAAAAGTGCCACCGCGATCGGTTACGGTAACTTTCGATGATGGCGCGGCCGACAATCTACTCGCAGCGAAACCGATTCTGGAGCGTGAAGATTTTCCCGCGACGGTATTCATCTCGACCGGTTACATGAAAACGGCGCGTGAGTACTGGTGGGATGAAGTCGAGCGTCTTGTACTTCAGCCCGGTGAGCTTCCGGCAAGTCTAACTTTGGCGTTCCACGGCAAGCTTCACCAATGGGATCTGAGTTCGCAGACGAATTACACACGAGCTGACTACCACGCCCACCGAGGTTGGAAGGCCGCGAGCGGTGATGAACCGACGATACGACATCAACTCTACCGTTCGTTGATTGACGCCCTATATCCACTTGACCCTGCGGAACGCCTTGAACAACTCGACTATCTCAAACGTTGGGTCGGCGACGTTACGCTGAGTCGCGAGAGTCATCGTCCTCTTACAGCCGCAGAAGTTAAGCAACTTGCCGACGGAGGAAGCATCGAGGTCGGCGCTCACACAGTTAGCCACTCCATGCTCTCGGCTCTGCCCGCCTCAGTTCAACGTCAGGAAATCCAGCAAAGTAAGAC
>JBKPQV010000367.1:0-8586 GCA_046734235.1 Acidobacteriota bacterium | reverse complement strand
AATGTGATCTGTATGTATTGCTTCCTCCTTTCAGTCATGGCTTTGCAAACCTCCTTTCGTCAGCTTACTGACGTTCTTCATGGAACTTTCATGTAGAACAAGAACAGGGATTCATAGAATCGCCGAGCAGCCCACTCGCGCAGCGCATTGAGTTGCGCCTTAACCGAACCATCGAAGACCGTACGTCCGACTTCGGCGCGGATCCTACGAGCGCTTCAACAGCTTCTTTCTTCGCAATTTGGCTTTTTTAAAGTGGAAGGGGTTGGATTGGAAAGGAATCCCATACCAGCCTCCTTCCCATTTTATCTCTGCCTTTTGATTGGAAATATACCCAGCGCGTTGCCTCCTGTCAAGATAGTTGACAAGGCAACGCTCAGATTATATAGTGCATCCCAAGCATGGTCGGGCTGCTCAAGGCTCGACCGGCACTCAACTTAAACAACTAAATATCTACGGAGGTGAAGCTTATGAATGATCTGATGTTGCGCGATCCATTGCTGCAGGATCCGGTTACCAATCTGCTTCCTTCGATTTTTTCGAGGCAGCTGAACCGACTGTTCCAAAGCCCGTTTAGCTGGGACACCGGCCTGTCGAACGCAGCGAACGGTCCGGCGGTGAATGTCTATGAGACCAAAGATGAGTACGTTTTTCAGGCCGAACTGCCCGGGTGGAAGCGCGATGAAGTTTTCATCAATTTTGAGAATCAGACGCTGACGCTGAGCGGTCAGCACGATCTAATGGCTGATGACGGTCGTCAGTATCATCGAGTCGAAGGCTTCTATGGCCAATTCACGCGCTCGTTTACAGTGCCGAGCGTGGTCAACTTCGAACGCGTTGCGGCGGAACTGAAAGAAGGGGTGCTTACCATCCACTTGCCTAAGCGTGAGGAGGCCAAGCCTCGTCAGATTGAGGTGAAATCGGTGCAGTAAAGAAGAAATCACATATTGTCTTCGAGCTTGCGTTTTTTTGGACCGAGAGGAATCAAGCTTGAATCCGCCAAGGCCGCAAGCTCCGCCATGGACTTGCGGCCTTGCTCTTTGAAATTTGATTTGGGAGGGCACAGCGTCATGAAGAATTCCAAATTACGTTTAATCAAATGGGCGGCGGTACTGCTCGTGATTGCCGGAGCAATATTTCCATTCCCGAGCCCAAGTATTGAAAGGGCTGAGTCCCGACGCGCGGTTTCGCCGTCCACACCTACGCATGTGACGTTGGGTGATCATCAACGTCCTCGAAAGATTGAGATTGAGCGTTTATTGGACCTCGATGAGGCGAAGCGTTTTGACCTGGACATCACGGCGCTTCTGAACCCGGAACAAGAACGCAGAACTACTAATGATCACTTCTGCAGTTATCAGCTAATCGCTTCGACTACCAGTCCGGGCAAAGGAGGCTCTAACGAATGAAACACGAAGTCTTTGGAATGCGACGAGCGAACGGTGACTGGTTTGTGCTGGAGGTGGACGGTCAACGTCGAGTGCTCGTTTTTCGCAGTCTGGTGGGAGCCTGGCGGGCGCGCGCGAAGAACGATCAGCTGATGCTCTATTGGCCGGCACTGGTTGATGAGCGTGCTTTGGGTCAGTTCGCGACTGCCGACGACGGGCAGCCGGTCAGTTTTTGGCTGGTTGATGACGAGGACCCCGTGGCTGACCTTCGCCATGGCCATTCACTTGAGTACCTGCAGCTGTGCACGCTTGAACGATTAACGGAGTTACCGCGGCGGACCAAAAGTAGATGGCTCGCGGATCAATGGTCTCAGCTACGAGAGTGGGCATTCCGATGACAGTGAACGGAGGTAAGTCGGTATGAAGCTAGAGATTGACTCTTACTTTGAGCCGGATATTGCGTGGCTGGGCGAGATCAATCGCCAAGCACTAAAGCTGGAAAACCTCATTAGCGTGTTCCCGGCCTCAACCAGTCAATTGATTTGTACGCTCTGGCATGGAGTGAATTCCAATTCGGGCGTCACTTTGACATTAGCTATCGCGGGTCGCGAGTTGCTAGCGCGCGCTGAAGACTTGTCACCAGTAATGGCGACGCGACAAGCGTTTGAAAAGTTAAGCAGGAAGGTCACTTCCCTTATCGAAGAATGTCGCACGGAAGGATTCTGGCGGCGCACGAGTCGCGATCGATTCGCGGAGAGTCTAAGAAAAGAAACGGTCACCACAAACAGCGAGGCTGCAGCCACCATTGACCGTGAACTTAGCGAACTCTACAACTTCGTTCGGCGCGAAATCGCAATGGCGCAGGCCCAAGGTGATCTAAAACGCGGAGACCTTGCCGTCGCCGAGATCGTAGATGAAGTGGCGCTCACGGCACTCGAACAGTACGAGGAGCGGCCAGAGAAGCTTAACTTTCGACCCTGGCTCTTTCAATTGGCCCTCGATCTGATTAAGCGCAGAAAGCGAGAGATCGAACGTGATTACAAGGCCCTAACGTCCTTTGAAGTCACAGACGTCGAACAACCTGAAGTCGAAGATGAAATTTATGACTTCTATCAACCAGACGATGAAGTTAGGCTGAAAGATCTGATCTCGGACGGATGCTTACCAACTCCCGAGGAGACGGTCGCAGAGCGTGAATTTCAGCAGCATATCAATCGTGCGCTGGCCCAATTGCCACGGCGCTGGCGCGAAGCTTTCATCTTGTTCAGCGTGGAGGGCCTGACGCTTGAGGAGGTGGCCCGCGTCACGCGTCAACCGGTAGATGCTACTCGTCGTGCGATTGAACTAGCGCGCGAGTTGTTGCGCGCGAACTTGGCTGAGGCGGGTATCAGGCCTGCCGAACAAGAATTACGAAGGGAGGTCGTTGCGCAATGATCTGCGAAATGGTGCGAACTCATTTATCAGCATTTATGGATGGAGCGCTACCGCGAAGTACGATGGCAGAGATGTGGACACATATCAATCACTGCGGTTCGTGCCACGGACTCTACGATGCTCTCTATTTTGCGGATGAGTTTTATAGCTCGGTAGGAACTCAAGATGTTCCCGAAGAATACCGCGATTCCTTGCGAGCGCGGTTGGAAGAGGCTTTGGGAAATGAAACAAGCGCTATCTCAGAGTTAAGCCGCGAGTCTCATTAAAGGAGGTGAAAAGACATGGACAAGAAAGTAATGAATAGAGTTTTTGAAGGACTAATTCTTCTGCTCATATTATTCGCCACGTTAACGCAACCAGTCGCGGTTCGTTCGAACAAAGCATTTTCCCAGCAGAAGGTTGGTCAAGCGCGCGGTGATCGGAATACGGCAACAACACCGGCGATGCTCGCCGTCGAAGTCCGTCACCGGCTCGTCATGCTGCCGTCTTACGATGTGTTCGACTGGCTGGAGGGAGACGTTAAAGCGGATGGCACAGTCGTGCTACGAGGACAAACAGTGAGACCAACTCTAAAGACCGACGCAGAGAAGAGCGTACGCGATATTGCCGATATTACAAGAGTCGTAAACGAGATCGAGGTCTTACCACTTTCTTCGAACGATGACCAATTGCGGCTCGCTCTCTATCGCGCAATCTACAAGTTTGATTCGCCGCTGTTCAAGTACGCGACCCGCGCAGTGCCGCCGATTCACATCATCGTCAAGAACGGCCGAATTACGCTGAAAGGCGTGGTCGCCACTAAAGCCGATAGCGATCTGGCTTACATGGCGGCGCGAAACGTGAGCGGCTTGTTTGAAGTAACCAACGAGCTGAGGGCAGAAGATCAGATGCCGAGATGAGGTTCCAAGGATTGATCGGCAGGACTGCGGGCCGGTAGTCAACTTAAGCGGGGTAACCATCTGTGATGGGCAACTTGGTTGCCCCGTCTGGATCTTACTCAACAGATCGATGCAATTAATAACGAGGAGGTATGTCTTCAAATGTTCGCTCAGCGCAGAAGTTTTCGGAGCAACGCAACTAACAACTGTATTGCTAGGTTGCTGATCTCTACCGTCTTAACCTTTTCGTTGGCAGCATGCACAGGGCAGGCGGCGCCGCCAGGCTCGCCCGTCGCTCCACCTGCGAATTCCAGTGGCGTAGCGGCCCAGAATTCTTATGCGGATGTGGTGAGTCACGTCGCACCGGCCGTAGTGACCATTCGTTCTGAGCGTCGCGTCCGCGCTGCCGAGCAATTTCCTTTCGTTGACGATCCGTTCTTCCGCGACTTTTTTGGCGACCGCTTTAAGAATGCACAGCCACGCAACCAGGAGCGACTTCAACGGGGACTTGGATCTGGAGTGATTGTGAGCGCTGACGGATACATTCTGACTAACCATCACGTTATCGACGGGGCTGAAGAGATCAAAGTGGAACTGAACGACAATCGAAGCTTTGCGGCGAAAGTGATTGGGTCTGATCCACCGAGCGATTTGGCCGTGCTGAAAATTGAAACGAAAGGGCTGCCCGTTCTTCCGCTCGGAGACTCCGATCGCGTGCGCGTTGGCGATATTGTGCTTGCCGTCGGCAATCCTCTCGGTGTCGGGCAGACTGTCACCTTGGGAATCATCAGCGCTAAGGGTCGACAGACGGGACTGTCTGACGGTAGTTTCGAAGACTTCCTGCAAACTGATGCGCCGATCAATCAGGGCAATTCCGGCGGCGCGCTCGTCAATACCAATGGGGAGTTAATTGGTATCAACTCGCAAATTCTCTCTCCTTCAGGCGGAAACATTGGGTTAGGTTTTGCCATTCCGGCCAACATGGCAAAGAGTGCGATAGACCAGTTATTGAAATCCGGCAAGGTACGTCGCGGCATGATTGGCGTGACGATTCAACCCGTTACATCTGATCTGGCTTCCGGTCTGGGACTGTCTGAAGTCCGCGGCGCGCTCGTCAGTTCCGTACAGGCAGGAAGTCCCGCTGAGCGTGCCGGCATTCGTCGTGGTGATGTGATTATCGCCTTTAACGGCTCACCTGTTACTGACAGCAATTCGCTACGCAATCAGGTGGCACGGACACAACCGGGTACTGACGTGACGCTTACGATCTCGCGAGACAATCGCCAGCAGCAAGTTCGCGTCACACTCGGCGAACTGCCAGCCGAGAGGATGACAGCAGCGACAGACAATAGCAGCGGCGGTGGAAGTGACCCCGGTAAGTTAGGCATCCGAGTTGAGCCTCTAACACCCACGCTCGCAGAGCGTCTCGACTTACGAGGTGGTGTACTAGGACTGGTCGTAACGGATGTCGACCCCGTAGGACCTGCTGCTGACGCAGGTATTCGAGAGAATGATGTGATCGAGGAAGTGAACCGTCAGCAAGTTCGGTCGGTGGCGGATTTGCAGTCAGCGATTCAGCTCTCCGGCACCAAGCCATCACTGCTGCTCATAAATCGTGGAGGCAACAGTCTTTTCCTGACGGTGCGACCGCGTCAATGAAGGTTTGGCTGCGATTGTTATGCAGGAATAGATACAGCAAAGTGCAGCGTCTTCACCCGGCCGAATTAAGTGGCGAAGGCGTCCTCGATTTACTAGCTGCGTGAGTCTATGCCTATGCAAAATCTGACTGACGACAAATTGGTGCAGACTATTCTGGACCACGGCCCAATAACGAAGGGGGAGTTTGCCAGAATGGCTTATCCGGTTCGCGCTGCCTATCTAGCCTTGATGCTTAGTTGGGCCAAACAACACGGGCTGGACCGTCTGATTGAACAAAGGGATGCGTTAAAACCGATGGTCTTACGCGGACTGGAAGAAGTAGCAGAGATGATTCAACTCTTCTGGCAGCGAGAGGATCCAGAAAGCCACGAGGGGACAATTGAATGAGCGAACTTGGACGCAGGATTTGTTATGAACAGAAAGAACATCATTACGCCGGGCGAATTTCAAGATATCTGCGATCGCGCGGTGTTGACAGTTGACCTTCACGGCTGGAACGCTGATGCATTCTCGAACGATCTGGCTGCGGCCGTAATTGCCGAAGTGCATAAGGGCGTTTGCGGGCAATTGGGACAAAACTATGAAGGCGAAAACACCGCGTTATCCAACGAGGAGCGAATAGAGGAGCTCGTCGACTTGGTGTCTCGTCACTGGAGCGGTCCGATCCTAGTCGAGCGTATTATTAGCGAGTCAATTAGGATGGTGGTTGAACACTGGCGAATACGAGTGTCTTGACTCTATACGCTAAGTTGACAAATGAGTCACTAGTTTCACAATGGAGTTGAAGATTGCACATTTTAGTTTTAGTGCGGCCACGATTTTTTTTGACGACTAGAATGGGCATGTGCTCGCACCAACGGGCACGGTATATGCGTAAATTCTGTGTATGGATGAACTATGCGACAAACAAATCGCAATTTTCTTTAAGGGAGGTGAGAGTGATGGCAACACAGGAACAACAGAAGGTAAAGGAGGAAACCAAACAAACAAACCAACAGCAAAACAAACCAGCTACACAGCAGATGCAAACGCGATCGATTGGAAGAAGTGATCAGCCGTCGCAGCAGGCTGGGATGGCGAGGAGAAGCCAATTCGGGCCGGCGACGTTGAGCTCGAATCCCTTCGCGTTCATGCGTCGATTTAGCGAAGAGATGGATCGACTGTTTGACGACTTTGGCTTTGGCGGTAACTGGGTTGGCCCAAGCTTCGGACGCGAATTCTTCCCCAGAAACTTAGGAGAATTTCGTCAACCGCTATGGTCACCACAGATCGAAACCTTCGAGCGTGAGGGTCAGCTCGTCATACGTGCTGACTTGCCTGGATTGAAAAAGGATGACGTTAACGTAGAAATCACTCAAGATGCGATTACGATTTCTGGCGAACGCCGCGAGGAAAACGAAGAGAGCTGCGAAGGCTATTATAGATCGGAGCGCTCGTACGGTAGTTTCTTCCGCAGCATTCCGCTGCCGGAGGGAGTGAATGCCGACGAAGCCAACGCGACCTTCAACAACGGAGTCCTTGAGATTACGATGCAGGCTCCGCAACTCCAATCGCGCGGACGCCGATTGGAGATTAAAGAGGGCGGCGGGAGTGAGCAGACGCGCGGTAAAGCTGCCGGTCGCTGATCATATTCTGCGAATTGCTACCGCGGCAATCATGCGCCTCGGCGCTATGATTGCCGCTTTTACACTGGACCGCCACTTCGGGCTTGTGGCAGTAAATCAGACTTCGCGCCTTATCTAGCTCCGGGCTTGGGTTTGTGAACCAACGGAATATTGAGGTGCTGCTGCGGGAACCGCGATAAGTCTCTTTCAGCAAATTCATAATCGCATCAGCATAAAACAAGGCCCTTCTATTTGGGTGGCCCAAGGCAGGGTATCGACAAAGCATTCGCCGTTTTTCTCGCTCTTCTTCTGTTCACGGGTCTCATTCGGTTCCCGAACACTCCGTTGCAACTCGCGCTTCGCTGTTTGCGCATTTCATCGTTGCTCGGCAGCGGAACTTACCGAATGATAGAATGACCAGAAGCATCCTGAATGGCGAACGGTTGAATCCCCACAGACGCGTCTCCGACGCGGGAAAAGAGTGCTCAGGAGCAAACTCAGTTTTGGCAAACGTTACTCGTTCGGGTCTGCTTCCCAGCGTCGCATTAACATTTCTTACGCTTTGTCTAGTGTCTTATTCGAGACGTCATACCATTGGAATTGGAATTCGCTGTCAGACGTTCGAGAACATGTTTGCTGCTTAACTTGGGAGCACCAAACCTTTGAGGATGAAGTCGGTCTGAATCTTCGGTGAAAAGAAGGGATAGTATCCGGTTACTATCACGCGGGCAGCAGGAAAAGACATGGCCACTCTTTGGCCTCTGTTTGTGCCGAAGTCATGAGTTGGCCAACTAACATTCATGACTTTGATGTGACGCGGATAAACAGTCGGTGAGTCCGAATTACATGCTACAGAATCCAAGGCCCCCCACAAGGCCACGGCATCGGCCCCCCTAGCCGGGAGTTCGACCTCTCAGCCGTGGGATAGGGCTCGCTTCCAAATTTGCGGAGCGGTAAGAATAAAAAAGGACCTGTTTGGTCTAGGACCTAGAGACCCAGAAAACCTAGAAAGGCTGCGATGTAGCTTAGGCCCCTATGGCATCAATTGCTTCAGTTCGTTCTACACTCGCAAATGGGCCCTGTTAATTGCTTTCCATTCTCGCGTCTTTCTTCCATACTGCTTAGCCATTACTGCTAATCAAAGTGAGGAACAACCATGAAGCGACAACTCCTTGTTACTCTCCTGATGATCTGCGCCGCTTCCGTAGGGGAGGCACAGCAGTCTCCTCGCACGGCCATCGAGACAAACAACAAGCAATTCACCGAAGCCCTCAATAAAGGCGATGCTGCTGCTGTGGCAAACATGTATACGACGGACGGGCGAGTGCTTCCGCCAAACGGCGAGATGGTGGAAGGACGCGCGAACATACAAAAGTTCTGGCAAGGCGCGATCAGTGGCGGGGTGAAAATGGTAAGCCTGGAGACCGTGCGCGTCGAGAACGAGGGCAACGTTGTGGTGGAAATTGGACGCTATACCTTAACAAGTCCCGGTGCCGGCGGCACTACAACGACAGACAAAGGTAAATATGTTGTGGTGTGGAAACGTGAGGGTGAAAGCTGGAAGCTTGCGGTCGACATCTTCAACACCAGCATCCCGATAGCATCTGCTACTCCCTGATTGCGGGA
>JBKPQV010000366.1:0-5556 GCA_046734235.1 Acidobacteriota bacterium | reverse complement strand
TCCATAGTCAGGATATTCATCTGAGATCGAAACTACAGTTTTGCCAATCTGAATCTCAGCATGACCGATCTTGCCGTCGGGCTCGGCGAGCCGATAGAGCTCCTTCGCTCCGAATGCATCCCGGTAGAAATCAATCGCGGCACTCGCGTTCCTCACACAGATATGAAGCGTAAGCGCGCGGACATCATTTGGTTCGAGTTGTGACGCTGGACTACTCATTGATTTACTCCCTGTCAATTGTTGTTGAAGCTCGGCCTTGAACGCGTCGCGGGGCAAACCAACAAGACTCTGCGCAACCTCGACAAGTATTGATACTTGGCTGTCGAGGTTTGTCAGATCCGTTGGACGACCTTCTGCCAGAGCGGCAATAGCGTCGTCTAGTTGATCAATTGTTGAGCGTTCAGCCATTTCTATAACTCAGAATTCACGCTAATCGGTTACGCAAATTTTCCAGGCCACGAAACTGGAGTTGTTTTACTGCTCCCTCGCTCCGTCCAATTTCCTCGGCAATCTCGCGAACACTTCTTTCGTCAGCAAAACGCATGATAATTACTCGCCGCTGATCTTCAGGCAGTGTGTCGACTGCGCGGAATAAGCGCGCTCGACGTTCAACGGCTTCAAGGTTCACTTCAGTCTCGTTCGTAGCTACAACTGGCGTTAGCTCGTTCGACTCGCGGCCTTTTCGTCGAGCTTGATCGGCGATCGCGTTTGCTGCAATTCTGTATAGCCATGCTGCGAAAGGTGTTCCCCGCCATTTGAATTTTCCAAGATTTGCAAGGGCTTGTTGAAAAACGTGGGCAGTGAGATCTTGAGTTTCCGCGCGATCACGAACTCGCCGCGCCACGTAAGCGTAAACGCGGTGAAAGTTCTGTTCGTACAGCTCGGCAAAGCGGCTCGGGTCCTTCTGAGCAGCCTCGATTAGGAGCCGTTCGTCGGATTCGGTGGCTTGACTCAAATCTTGCTCGTCCTCGTAGCGCCCGGATTTCTATGTATTAAACTGACAGGAAAGGGAAAAGTTACGGTTTAGTTAAAAGATCTATTTGTCATTGGTCATTTGGCATTTATCACTTGTCATTTTCAGCCGCTCCGCGTTTCCGGGTGTGTCCGATATGCTTCAGCTTGTCGGTCTTGAGAATCCAAGTCCTGGAAGCCTGGAGTGCGTGAACGACGCTGGAAATGATGGGCGTTCAAATCATGGTCTATGTTTCGTGAGCTGCCGACAAGCATACCGGACACACCCGGAAGTGCGGAGCGTCTGAAAAATGACAAATGATAAACGTCAAATGACCAATGATCAGTTACTTCTTTAGTGCTTCAATGAGCACGCGTCCAGTAGCGGCGCTAGGCTTCGTTATTGCCAAAAGTGCGCTGAGTGTCGGTGCAATGTCTGCCGGTGTTGCCGCTTCATAGTAACGTCCTGGAGTAATCCCCGGCCCCATGAGGATTGTCGGAACATTCGTATCGTAGGTGTATGGAGATCCATGTGTAGCCGTAATGGTTTCACCAAGATACTTGTAAGGGTCCGGAATAATGACAAGGTCACCGCTGCGAGGTGGATAGAAGCCATGTAGCGCGCGCCGTTCAATTGGGTCGGTAACCGAAACACCGCCTTGTTGCAGTTCGCTACGAGTAAAGAACCTGGCAATGCCAGGAACTTTAATAGCTGCTTCGCCGGCTATTTCCTCAATTTCGTCGAGATTAATGCCATCCCGGGTAAGAGCTGTGTAGTTGAAGTAGAGGTTGGCGTTGGTGAAAGCATCTCGCAACGTTCCGAGGTACTCATACTTGTAAATATAGTCTGAAGTTGGATCCGGATCTTTTTTATGCGGGTTGTACTTCGCGGAAATTGCCGCTCGAATGGCATTCATCAAGTCTGCAGTGTTGAGCCTTGCTCCGCCTAGCCCCAGGGCAGCTGCATGTTCAGGAATTGGAGAAACTCCATGATCGGCAGTAAAGGCGACCAGCGTATTTGCGAGTCCAACTTTGCTGTTTACGAAATCCAATAAGGTGCCGATTGTTCGATCCACTCGAAGTGCGGCATCCATTGCTTCCTGGCTGTATGGACCATATCGGTGTCCGACGTAATCGTTGGCTGAAAAACTAACCGTCAGAACATCAGTCTCCTCATCCTGCCCGAGGTGTTCATTAGTGATGGCCTGTTCAGTGAAATCCAGAAGTAGCTCATTGGAGAACGGTGTGAAGTCAAGCGCATTGTAAAAAGCTCGATCCGGCTTAGTAGCTCCGCCGGTAAGCGTGTGCGGGAATGTGTTTGTATCGCCGGGAATGGTGCCGATGTTTTCCCATGATGGTGCGTCGGCGCCTGCTCTCTTTAAATATTCAGACTCAGGTAACAACCGTTCCCATTTCGCACCAAAGTATTTATCAGCCGGTCGAGCGTTGTTATAGGTCGTGACCCAGTTTGGTAAAGCATTGAAGTAATAACTCGATGAGACCATGTTGCCGGAGCTGGGGTTAAACCAATAAGCAGCGTTTGCATGGCGCCCCGCCGGAAGAATCGCGGAACGATCCTTAACCGAGATACCAATGACTTTCGAACGATCATTTGTTGCCAAACGCAGCTCGTCTCCTACGGTGGAACACATTAGCCGTCGTGGACTCGCTCCAGGATCAGTTCCGCCAAGCATTGTTACTGTGGAATCCGTAATGCTCATCACATTCTTTCCCGTCGCACGATCGGGCCATTCATTGCCAACGATGCCGGTCTCTGCGGGATACGCGCCGGTCATCATGGTTGCATGACCTGGAGCGGTATAAGTTGGCATGTGATCGTAGTTTGACTGCGTCCACGAAGCACCGTCGCGCATTAATCGGCGAAAACCATTAGGACCATATAGATCTTCAAAGCGCTCAAGGTAGTCATAGCGAAACTGATCAACGGCGATCAGTAGGACCAGGCGTGGCCGTTTTGCCCGTTGTCCTGATTGTGTTGAAGAAGGTTGGGCCGGTCGTCTCTGAGCGGGGGCAAACGAACCGCATATTAGAACGATAATTAAAAGCAGGGAAAAGAGGCGGGCTTTTTGACTTTGGGACTGGCCTAAAGACTCATTGGTCATTTTCCATTTTCCATTTCTCATTTTCCATTTTTCTGACCCTCCGGGGTGTGACCTGTGGTACCGAATCGCGGAGCGTCCGGTAAATGGAAAATGATAAATGGAAAATGGAAAATGACCAATGAGTTTTTTAGTCTGGATCTTCCTCACTCATACCTAAGCGCATCAATAGGATCGAGCGCCGCAGCTTTTCGAGCTGGATAATAGCCAAAAAAGATACCGACAGCCGCCGAGAAGATTACGGAACCGATGATCGCAGTGGTCGACACCAATGTTGGCCAACCCAGCATTACGGGAATTACCAGTGAGGCGACTATTCCGAGGACAATGCCGATGATTCCGCCAGTCAGACTCAACACGATCGATTCAATCAGAAATTGAGTGCGTACCGCCGATGATCGAGCCCCAATCGCCATCCTGATTCCAATTTCTCGAGTGCGTTCGGTGACCGATACAAGCATGATGTTCATGATGCCAATGCCACCAACCAGCAGTGATACTCCTGCGATGCTGCCCAGTAACCAGGTCATGATGCTATTGGTTTCGTTCGCTGCCTCCGCAACGTCGGACATGTTTCGAACAGTAAAGTCGTCCGGTTGCCCTCCAGCAAGTTTGTGACGTTGACGGAGCAAGTCGGTGATCTGGAGTTGCGCAGTGTACGTCGCGTCCGCAGAAATGGCAGACACGTAAGCTACCTGGATTCGAGTCGTTCCCAACAGTTTTTTCTGAACGGTTGTGTATGGAGCGAAAGCAATATCATCCTGATCGCGTCCCTGGGAATCCTGACCTTTGCGACCAAGCACGCCAATCACACGAAATGGCAAATCCATCACGCGAATATATTGACCTACAGGGTCCGTCCCGTAGAACAAGTTATCGACGATTGTTTGACCGACGACAATCACACGTGCAGAGGAACGCACGTCAGCATCGGTAAAGAACTCGCCACTTTGTATCGTCCATTTCCGAATGCCTGGTAAGTCCTGGCTGACACCTTGAATCGATGTGTTCCAGTTTTGATTACCAACTACCAATTGCGATCTGGAATTAACCATGGGACTGAGAGCTGAGACGCTGGGCACTTCACGCTTAATTGCCTCAAGGTCATCTTCACTCAAGGTATTAGTTGCGTTATCTCCAGTACCGCTGCGAACACCACCGACGTTTTGTCCACCCGCGCTTACGAAGAGAAGGTTTGTGCCGAAGCTGGAGATTTGTGCCTGGACCGATGCTTGAGCGCCCTGGCCGATACTAACCATCGCGATAACAGCGCCAACACCAATAATGACGCCTAACATCGTGAGCGCTGCACGCATCTTGTTGCGAGCAAGAGCTCGGTAGGCAATTCGAACTATCATGAAAAAAGTCATGGCTTCTTTGGTCCCTTAATCTTCGTCGTCTTCGTCACTAATCTCAGGCAGATTCTTCAATTCTTCAGCGGCGTTTCGCTGATTTTCAATCTGGTAATCCTTCTTAATCTTTCCGTCCTTAAAAACAACAACGCGCTGTGCATATTCCGCGATATCATTTTCATGAGTTACCAGAATCAAAGTGATTCCTTCTTCTCGATTCAACCGCTGGAAGATCTCCATTACCTCTATAGAAGTACGCGAGTCCAGATTACCGGTCGGTTCGTCCGCCAGGATCATTGCCGGATGATTTACGAGCGCTCGAGCAATCGCGACGCGCTGTTGCTGACCGCCGGAAAGCTGTTTTGGATGGTTCTGTTCGCGTCCTGCCAATCCAACCGCTGCTAAAGCTTCTGAAGCACGACGCTGTCGCTCCTGTGTTTCAATGCCGGCATAGAGCATAGGTAGCTCAACGTTCTCTATTGCTGATGTTCGCGAAAGAAGATTGAAGCCCTGAAAGACAAAGCCAAGCTTCTTACTGCGAACGTCGGCACGCTCGTCTTTGCTCATTTGCGACACATCCTGTCCATCAAGGATGTAGGTCCCGCGAGTTGGACGATCCAGACAGCCGATAATGTTCATCATTGTCGATTTCCCGGAGCCTGACGTACCCATGATTGCGACAAACTCACCCTCGCGGATAGTTAGCGAGATACCGCGTAGGGCGTGTACTTCAACGTCGCCCATCGTGTAAGTCTTGTGAATATGATCCAGCTCAATAACCGGTCGAGCTTCCGGTAGTTCTGCGACAAAACCTTCTGCCGGATTTATTACTTGTGATTGTTCGAGTATCGCTGCCATTTTTGATCCTTAACTCAATATTTTTTCTGGGGAGACTCGGGGAGGTAGCCCGACTGTCAAGGAGGGCTCACTCCCAGTACATTGGCCCTCAAGATTAGCCCTCCTTGACAGTCGGGCTACCTCCCCGGGGTTGCGCGACTCCTGACCGAATTGGGGTTTCTACGCCGCTCTCGTATTTGCGAAACGCTCAATCCGTAAGTCGGAATCGCGCAACGGCTGGGGCTTGCTTACCGTCTACCGCCGCCGCCGCCTCCAATGTTACCGCCGCGCTGTCC
>JBKPQV010000365.1:0-6098 GCA_046734235.1 Acidobacteriota bacterium | reverse complement strand
GTGCTTTGCGCTATTTACGGGTAGCGTATTCGCTCAGACGTCAACGACAGGTTCAATTGAAGGCTCGGTCTCCGATGTTAACGGAGCGACCGTGCCTGGAGTCGCCGTCAGGGTGACGAGTCCGAATTTGATTTCGGCTCAAAGCGCCACGACTGATGACGGTGGCCGTTTTAAGATTCTAAATCTTCCGCCAGGCCGTTACACAGTGGAAGTGGAAGCCGCTAAGGGCTTCTCAAAATTTGAAAAGACGGATGTTGAAGTTAATATCTCGAAGACTTCGAATATCGAGATCCAGCTGCAACCTGCCGGCACTACTGCCAACGTAACCATCACAGATACATCGGGTGCGACCGTTGACTTGAACGCAAACACCACCGGTACGAGCGTTTCAACCGAGCAGTTTTCAAACTTGCCAACCCAGAGAACGGTGCAATCCCTCTACAGCATTGCTCCGACAGTGGCCCGTTCTGGTTTGCGCGATGCGTCGGGACGTGACCGTGACCCCTCGGTCGCCGGCTCCTCTGGTCCAGAGAACAACTACATCCTCGATGGCGTGAACACAACCGACCCGGCGTTTGGTGGATCGGGTGCCAACCTTCCATTCGAGTTTGTGCAGGAAGTTGAAATCAAGACTGGTGCGTACGGTGCCGAGTATGGTCGTGCAACCGGTGGTATTTTTAACGTCATCACGAAGAGTGGTGGTAATGAGTTTCACGGAGATGCTTTTGGTTACTTCACCAACAAGGGTCTCGTTCGTGACACCAAGCAGTTTCCTTTCACTGGCTCTGCGCCGAACGGCTTTTCAGAACTTGATGCCGGGGTCGACGTAGGTGGTCCAATCATGAAGGACAAGGTTTGGTTCTTCGGTGCTTTCAATCCACAGAAGCGCAAGAATTACTTCATCACTCAAACATTTCACCAGGACACTAACAACGAAATCACCACGCCGTTCTATTCCGGCAAAGTGACCTGGGCGATCAATCCCAAGCACACGTTCACCTTCTCGACATTCGGTGACTTCACCAAGCAGGAAGGCTTCCTCTTCGGTGGTTCCGGATTCGGTGCTGATCCTGCGACATTCCAGGGCGAGATTCAGACTGGCGGTCATAACTATGCCGCTCGCTTGAACTCAACCTTCTCGCAGACATGGATCGGCGAATTTGCGTTCGGCTTGCACTTGCAGCGCTCGAATATATTGCCGCTCCAGAGTGTTCTGGGTACGCCGCTAATCACGGATAACTTCGCGATTTTGACTCCAACGAACACGATCGCAAACGTAACCCAAACCAACGTTCTTCTGCCGAACAATGTGAACGCTGATACTGGCGTCGTCACTCCGAATACGACAGGCTTCGTTGATTTCATCCAGTCAGCTGGAACTCTTCAACGTAATTTCCTGCGCCAGGGATTCGGTCTCTACCAGACCCAGGATCGCAACCGTCGTGAGATTCAAGCCAAGTTCCAGAACATCTGGGGCAAGCACACGCTCAAGTATGGCTTTGAATACAACGAAAACATTTACAATATTGACCAGCTTTCAACAGGTCCTGATGCAACGTTCAGTGATCCGTTTGGTCTGGCCGGAACTACCGGAATTAACAACGTCCATGGCTTCCGTGTAACCAATAGCTTTTCGGTTTGCACTCAACGCTCTGCCGTTGTGGTTTGTCCTTCCGCTGCAGCCCAGGCTGTCATTAATCCAGCTGTCCTGGCTGGTGCCGTTCCTGGAGTTACATCCTCGATCGTAGACACCATTACAACGGATGAAGCATTGAATCATCCTTTCCTCGTTCGAACTTCCGCAGCAGTACGGGACTTTGAACTTCTTGCTAATACCACATCCAAGGTCGAAAGTTTCTACGGTCAGGATGACTTCCGCGTCACCAATAATTTGCAAATCAACTTTGGTGTTCGCTGGGATTATCAACAGGCAATTGGCAACAACAACGTAACCTACCTGAAGTTGAATAACTTCATGGACAATGCGCAACCTCGGTTGGGCTTGATTTGGGATTTCACGGGCAAAGGCAAGGGCAAATTGTTTGCCAACTTTGCGCGATTCCTCGAAACCCCTCTGCCGCTCGATATTAACGTTCGAGCCGGCAGTGAAAACAGTCAAACCGACAAGCAGTTCCGTGTTAATCGCGTGAATGCGCCGCTTACTGCACCTTTAACGCTCAGCAGCGGCAACTTCGGTGCATCAAAAACTCCGATTGATTTTGACCTCAGACCTCAGACCGTCAATGAATATACTGCCGGTGTCGAGTACGAGGTGGCCCAGGATCTCGTTCTTGGAGCCAGAGGCATTTATCGAAATCAGGACCACGTAATTGAAGATGGTTCGTTCGATGATGGCCAAAATTACTTCTTGTTCAACCCCGGTGAGAGCGAGACAAACAGACTTTCCTGTCTACCTCCGCCAGAAGGCGTTGGCCAATGTTTCGGTCCCGCGCGCCGTTATTATCGTGCGCTGGAATTCACTGCTACTAAGAGATTCACGAACAATTGGCAGCTTATTGGTTCTTACGTGTACTCGAGCTTGATTGGTAACTACGAAGGTCTCTTCCGCAACGACAACGGTCAGGCTGACCCGAATATCACGTCGTTGTTTGACCTCGTCAGCCTTCTGCCACGCACGTATGGCCGTTTGCCAAACGATCGTCCACACCAACTTAAACTCGATGCGAGCTATCGTACGCCATGGAAATTTATGGTTGGTGGTTCGTTCAGAGCTCAGTCGGGTATTCCGTTCAATCAGCTAGTACCGCACGTTGATTACGGCAATAACGAGGGCTTTGCAGTTGACCGTGGTACAGCCATTGTGCCAACGGTTTCTGCCACCGTTCCTGGATTCCCGAATGAGGTTCAGAGCATCGGTTCAAACCGAACGCCAACAACCTACAATCTCGACTTGAACACGTACTACCCGATCAAGATCGACGAGCGGAAGGAAATACGACTCCAATTGGATTGGTTTAATGTCTTCAACTGGCAGCGACCAATTCGACTGGATGAGACCTTCTCAATCAACAGCGGCGTCACTGGCGTGCCTGCAGTTGTCAATCCGTTCTGGGGTTCGGGAACAATCTTCCAGTTCCCGTCGTCAGTGCGGCTTGGTGTTAAATTCCAGTTCTAACTGGTTCGCTTTTCGAATCAAACAGATTCGCAGAGCTTTGTACGAGGGAGAGGTGCAAAACGCCTCTCCCTTATTTCTTTTTATGTTAAGCTTATTGCTCCCCGTCACAATCAATACTCAGCGTGACCTCTCTAGTGGTCATCAAAGGAATTCGGCAATGCAAGAAAAGCCGCTTTCACTCTTTCCTCGTCCGTCTTTGAAGGCCACAGCCTTTTTCATTTGCATTATCCTGTTAAGTGCGTTGTTACCAATTACTGTTGCCGCTCAGTCTGGCGGTGGCGTTGATTCGATGGGTACCGGCGGGCGCCACACAATTACGGGTCGCATCTATTTTCCGTCAGGTCGTCGTCCCGATGTGAGGGTGAAGATTAAGCTGACAAGTCTCAATTCCGGTGAGTTGACAGTCTTCTCGGATACGAATGGTGCCTTTAGTTTTCGTGGCCTGGACGCAGGCTCGTACACGGTAATTATCGAGGCCGGCGCCGATTACGAGCAGGCACACGAAACTGTCTATATTGAAAATGACGTAAACACTTCTCGACGCGGTGTGGTTTTGCCTCCGGTCAGCAGGCTCTACACTGTGGACATCACACTGCGACTTAAACAGGACATTCGAGTCAAACCTGGTGTAGTAAGCGCCGCACTTGCTTCGGTCCCGGACGACGCTAAAAATCTTTATTTGAAAGCGCTGGAATCGGCAGCACAGGGTGATTCAGAAAAGGCGATACAACAATTGAAGGCCGCACTGAATTTGTATCCGCAGTTTCCGCTGGCATTGAATGAGTTGGGGGTTCGGTATTTGAAGCAAGGGCATGCTGACAAGGCCGCTGAATACTTAGATAAAGCAGTAAAGTTAGCGCCTGAAGATTTTCAACCGCGACTCAATTATGGAATTGCGCTTTTGAATCTTCGCAAATTGCCAGATGCCGAGGAACAGTTGCGTGTCGCGGTAAACAAACAAGGCAATGCACCGACGGCGCACATGTACCTGGGAATTTCTCTGGCGATTCAGCGCAAGCTTGACGAAGGAATTAAGGAACTCGATTTGGCAGTTGCGTCAAAGTCGAATGAAATATCACTCGCCCACCGTTATCTAGGCGGTATCTATTACGAAAAACGTGATTATGAGAATGCCGCGAATCAGTTGGAAATTTATCTGAAGCTTGTACCCAAGGCCCCCGATGCAGAGATATTACGCAAGCAGATCCGCGACATGCGCGAGAAGCAATAACTAATCTTTCAAAACAACAAGGGAATACTTATGAATGCTCACGTTCGCATTTTTAGCAATCACTATGTTCTGGCTTTGGTTGTATTGATTGGTTTGCCGTTGAGCGTTTTGGCTCAAGGTGGAGTCGGGAGTTCACGAGGCCTGCCCAGCACTAGTGGTGGAATTCACACTATTCAAGGCAAAGTTTATTTTCCTGGTGGCCAATCTGGAGAAAAGCGACTGAAGGTTCGACTTGAGAGTTCTAATTTCATTTCGCAGTCTGCCCAGACAGACGCTGATGGTGGCTTTCGATTCAATCACCTCGAAGCCGGACCCTACTCAATTTTCGTTGAAGGAGGCGCCGAGTTTGAAAATGCCGTCGAACAAGTCTCGATTGAACGTGAGGCAAGTAACGGTGGCAGAATCCTAAGCGTTCCGATCTTCTTGAAACTAAAACCGGATGCTTCTATACCACCGCCTGCAGTTGATGCCTATCGTAAGGCACAAGAGGCCGAACGATCGAAGAACCATAAGAAAGCAATCGAGCAATTGAACGCGGCATTGGCAATCGCACCGAAGTTTACACTGGCTCTCAGCGATCTGGGTGCACTTTACCTGAAGACTGGCGATTCAGCCAAAGCTGCTGAAGCCTATGCGAAACTGACAACCCTTGTACCAAGTGATGTTGCCGGTCAACAAAATCTGGGCATCGCTCTTTTTAGTCTAAAAAAGATACCCGAATCTGAAGAACACTTGCGCGAGGCGATTAAGCTAAACGACAAACTTCCATCCGCTCATTATTATCTAGGCCTCGTTCTATTCAACCTAAAGCAATATTCGGAGGCTGAACGGGAATTAGAATTGGCAATCGCAAACGGTGGTGAAAATATGCCTCTAGCCCACCGCTATCTTGGCGGACTATACATGGGTTCGAAAAAGAACAAGGAAGCAGCTGATGAACTGGAGAAATATCTGAAGCTAGAACCAAAAGCTGCTGACGCTGATCGAATCAAAGCGACGATAAAGGATTTGCGCGACAAGCAATAACCACAACAAGGTATTAACCCTTACAAACATCTCCTGCCTTTAGTAACCCACTACGAACCAAAAGGTACGCTGGTCCTGGGACCGCACGCGTCCCCGCGTGCCCGTCACCAAGCTTGACCTCGCTTGGAAACCTTAATCACGATTCACAACTACGAATAAGAAGTTAGTGTTGGCCAACGGGCACGCGGGGACGCGTGCGGTCCCAGGACCAGTGTGCATTTTGGTTCGCAGTGGGTTACTAAAGGCAAGGAACAACGAGTGAAGTTAGGGTCTACTTGAGTGTTAGCAGATGACCCATCTTTTCCTTCTTAGTCCTCAGATAGTGTGCGGCGTTTTCTGTCGAGTCGACCTCAATCGAAACTCGATCCACTATCTTCAAACCAGCCTCCTCGAGCGCTTGAAGCTTCAAAGGGTTGTTAGAGATAACTCGGACTTTGCACAAACCAAGATCGAATAAGATCTCAGCGCATTGCTTGTAGTCACGAAGGTCCACCGCAAGGCCTAAACGCTCGTTCGCTTCTACGGTGTCAGCACCCTGGTCTTGTAGAGCATAGGCCCGAATCTTGTTCAAGATACCGATCCCGCGCCCTTCCTGCTGTTGGTAGACAATTGCGCCCCGGCCCTCCTGCTGAATCATCTGTAGAGTGGTATGGAGTTGCAGACCGCAATCACACTTTTCTGAGCCAAAAACGTCGCCTGTAAGAC
>JBKPQV010000364.1:0-3463 GCA_046734235.1 Acidobacteriota bacterium | reverse complement strand
TAAAGAACAGGCCTTTTACTGGTTGAATCGAGCCTACGAAGAACGTAACAGCGGGTTGCCATTTCTAAAAACCTACGCTCAGTTTGACAGTCTACGCAGCGATCCTCGTTTCTCACACTTGATGAAGCGAGTCGGCCTTATGGGCATAGATTAGCCGCAAGCTCACTTAGCCGGGTTTATCACGCTCATCAAACGAGCGCACTTCCAGCTGCCGTCGAGCTGCTTCTTCAGGACCATAAGCCTCTTTCCTCGAACGCGCTTTTCTTCACCGCCGGCCAACTCAACATAGCTTGCCGTGAAGTAACCCCACTCGAACGCCCACCCGTCGTTCGTTACCATCAAGTCCCTGGTCTCCGGAACATAGCTCAATACACGGAGCTCCGGAGTAGCGGCTTTGAAGCGCTCGTTGGTTGCCCGGATCGCCTCCTTGCCAATGTCGTCTGCCTCACCCTGTGACAGTCGCACGCCGTCATCGGTAAATAACTCGGTGAGCGCCTTCGTGTCTCTCGACACTGTCGCAGCGACGTCCCGGCGGTGGAACTTCTCGATCTCGGCCATATCTTGCGCGAGTGTCACATTACCGGTCCTTCCGCTCTTGAACGATGCGAAGGTAACCGATGACGCGACGATCGCACACACACATCCTGAAGCACCGATGAACATTAACAGTCTCTTGTGTCCCATGATTCCTCCGAACTAGTCATACGAAACGAGACGAATCAGTATTTTAGATTCAGTGAAGCTTTAACCATTTAATACGGCAGTGTGTCAGCCTCAGAGCTTGACCACTGCTGCGAGCCAAGATGATGGTATTCGCGAATCGCTGGGATCAGCTCTCTTTGCATCTCTGCTGCTGAGGAGAAGCGACGCTCTCGATCTTTATTCAAACACTTCTGCAGGACTGCATCCAGCTGTTCGGCTTCTTTCGATCCTCTTTCAAGGTGAAAAGCTCCATGCAGGATCGACCCCAGTAGCTCGGTGTATGTCCGACCTCTGAAAGGGCGGAGCCCAGTCAAGACCTCGACCACCATTACCCCGACCGAGAACAGATCGGTGCGTTCATCCACTGCATCTCCCCTGAGCTGCTCGGGGGACATATAGCCTATCGTGCCGATCACCGTGCCCGGTGTCGTCAACAGGGCCGTCGGACTGTTCGTATCTGTCAACTCAGACAAAGTGATTTTCGCCAGCCCGAAATCCAGTACACGGACATGCATCTGACCGTGATTAAGTCTGTTCTACCGTTTGTACGGCAGTAAGAATAACCCACGTCAAAATAGAGGTGAATGTCTGCTGTGTCCGACGAACTTTAGTTTGTCGTGGGTGACCATCCGGGCCCGTTCGATTTCACGCGCGGTTCAGCAAGGAGTCACGACAAACTAAAGTTCGTCGGACATTTTGCACAGACAGCCAATTGACGGCATCCTAAGTCTGCTTAACAACTCGGCGATAAACAATTGAAACCCCAGTAAGAGTCAAACCCCTTGAAATCGAACAAGTCGGGAAGGGCGGCTTGCCCCCGCTTGCCTCAACAAACTCTGACCTTGATGTTTGAGTTGGGCGAGGCCAGCGGGTGCAAGCCACCCTTCCCGACTTGTTCAGTTGAAAGGTTCGTGCTTGACCTTAGCTACACGGTTTTTCGAAGTTGTTTCTAAGAGGACGCAAAGGACACTGACATCCAGTTGATGGAGCAAGTGGAACTTTCAGTTTTTGTTCGTGTTAATTCGTGTTATTTCGTGGATCGTTTCTTCTGCGGGAAAAAGACAGACGATCCACGAATTAACACGAACGAAGACGAGGACAAAAGAGCTGTCACAGTTGAAGCGCTTGTGGTGTTAATCGATAAAGTAGTATTCACTAGCACTCCACTGTTTTCGTGGACGATATTTCCGCACGCAACCTCCACGCGTGCCCGGACAGGACCTTACAACGATCGACTTCAGTAACCTAAGGAGTCAACCATGACAAGCTTACTTCAGGATGTGCGATACGGCTTTCGGATGCTACTCAAACATAAAGGCTTTACTGTTGTCGCCACGTTAACTTTAGCGCTGGGAATTGGCGTGAACACGGCGATGTTTAGCGTGCTCAACACCTTTCTCTTTCGTTCGCTTCCCTATCCGCAGTCGTCGCAGTTGGTGCGCGTGTTTCGAACTTCGCCTCATTCACAGAGTTGGCCGCATAACCCTGGTAACTTCTTAATTCAGCACGAGAGGAATACGGTGTTTGAAAAGATGGCCGCCTACGTCCCTTTCAGCAGCCATCTGGTTGAGCAGGGTCAAGCAGCTGAACGACTGAGCGGTCTCGCGGGAACGGCCGACTTCCTTCCGGTGTTTGGTGTTGCGCCTGCTCTCGGTCGTCTTTTCAACCCGGAGGAATTTGAGCCGGGCGCCGACAACGTCATCGTGCTCAGCGACCGCTTCTGGCAAAAGCATTTTGGAGGCGATCCAGGTGTTGTGGGTCGCAAGCTGCAACTCGATGGAGTGACAGTGAGCGTCGTCGGAGTAATGCCTCCGGGCTTTGATCATCCCATCCTCTGGGGACGAGTTGATTTCTGGCAACCGCTCGCCTTTGACGCTGAGCAAAAGAAAACGACCGCCAATTATCTACAGTCGCTCGCCCGCCTCAAACCTGGAGTCACGATGAAGCAGGCCGAGCAAAGCATGGTGATTCTGGTCGCTAATATTAACAAAGAAAAATCACCAAACACCCAGAATCCCGACAGTGTTCGCCTTGAACCGCTTCAGCGCTCAGTCTCTGACGACATCGGCAGAAAAGTGATGTGGTTCACATTTGGCCTCGCCGGTTTTGTCTTGCTAATCGCGTGCGCAAACATTGCCAACCTCCAGCTGGTCCGGACTGCTTCACGTTCACGCGAACTCGCTGTCCGTGCCGCATTGGGCGCTGGTCGATTCCGCCTACTACGACAATCGCTAACGGAAAGCATCGTGGTCGCACTAATTGGTGGGTTGTTGAGTCTGGGACTGGCGTTGTGGGGGGTGAGATTTATCAGCAATCAGCTATTCCCCAACCTGCCCGGTGCCGAAGTGGATCTTGATATGAAAGTTTTTGCTTTTGCCTTTGGTGTTTCTTTGTTGACTGGAGTGGTGTTTGGAACTCTGCCTGCATGGTTCGCGTCACGCGCTGACATCAATCAGGCCGTACGCGAGAACGCACGTGGCACGACGACGGGTCGCTCACAGCATCGCTTGCGACATGTACTAATCATTGGTGAAGTCGCATTCGCGATGATCTTACTGGCTGCCGCGGGTCTATTCCTCCGCGGGCTACAGAGATTTATTAATTCGGATCCGGGCTGGAGCGTCGATGGACTGGTGACGGCGAATCTGAGCGTGCGCGGAGAAAGATATGCCACGAATGCGCAGCGTCTCGCCTTCTTTTCGGACCTGGAGAATCGAATAAAGACTTTGCCCGGCATCAGCAATGTCGCGATCGGTAACTC
>JBKPQV010000363.1:0-7122 GCA_046734235.1 Acidobacteriota bacterium | reverse complement strand
CTCCAGCACTGCGAGTTCTTGCTGGCAAGAGATAAATGGAAGTCTCTTTGAATTAAGCGTGGAAAGACAGAACTGTCCCGGATAACTACGACCTCTGAGCACTTCGCTAGCGAAACGATAAGCGTGATTCAACGTTGGTTCTATCCAGTCAAACTCCCAGTCCGCATTCTCGATGCCTTGTCGATGGAATTCGATTACTGGCGGGTTTACCTCAGATGACGGTTGCCATTTCGCGGCATGAAATCGATTACGGGGAACGGAATTGTGTGGTTGGTAGGGGCCGTTCATTGGCTGCGCCGGCGGTGCCACCTTGACCAATTGCTTGTCGCTGAGTGTTAAGCTGTCCAGGCTTAGCCTCAATTGGTCGAAGCTTTTGTCGAAGGTCTTTGCCAATTCAGACAACGTTCTTGTTCCGTCGGCAAACAGATATAACTCTGCCTCTTTAGGGGGCAGAACTTCTTCGATAATCTGCGGCAGTTCTCCCGGTTCAGGTGAGAAAAAGTAATTCTCCATTGAGGTACGGGCGACGATGAGTTCACCCAAGGGTGATCGGTATGCGATTGCCGGATTCTGGATAGGTCGCACGAGATAATAGTCTTTGAAAGGCTCTAAGGGGTTCGTCTCAACAGGAATCACAAAATGGTGCGCCCTCATTCTCCTCAAGTAATCGCCAAACTCAGAAGAAGCGAATTGTTCTTCAAAAAGCAGCGTATCCTCGAATTGGAAGGAGCGCAGGAAATCACGAAGCTGCTCGGTGACTTTAAATACTTCACCCGTAAGCCGATGCAATACTCCATAGTGAACGTTATTGGACAAATGATCTTCGATGAAATGGACATAAGGACTAATTCGAAGTGAATTCATAACAGTCTGTTGATTGTCGAACTTCTGTTTGAGTAATCTATATCACGCTGACCTTATCGTGAGGAGAGTCTGAATGCCGAAAGAGTTGTTGTCACCTGTGTACGCCAAACACGTGAACACGTTGTTCCGAGCAGCACAGGAAAATGGGGAATCACTAACTTTCGAATTAATAGACGTCCAGAATAGACCTGGGCCAGCCGGGTATGAAAGTTTCTCACTCTTATTTCGGGCTCCAAACGAAACTCCGATCCGTCAGCAAATGTATCGGCTCGAACATGACGCCATGGAGCCATCTCCGATATTTCTCGTGCCCATTTCTCAAAACGAACACGGCATCATGTTCGAGGCAGTGTTCAATAGGAGAGTTGATTAAGACTCTCTAATTTACATCATGAATATTCAGTTGAAGCCTGCTACGTTTGAGGATGAAGATTTTTTGTACCATGTCTATCGCACAACGCGTGAACAGGAAATGGCAATGGTGCCCTGGACTGAGGAACAGCGGGAAGCATTTTTGCGAATGCAATTTTCGGCACAACAAAACGACTATTCAAAGCGTTTCCCAGATGCAAAGCAGACGATAATCGTGGTCGACGAAGTAAGTATCGGCAGACTCCACGTAGTGGAAACTGAGGATAAGTTCAAAATTCTCGACATCACAGTCTTACCGGACCACCGGGCAAAAGGAGTCGGGAGTTCAATACTGAATGATATCCAGGCCCATGCACAACGCTCTGGTACACACGTGAGTATCTACGTTGAGACTTTCAATCCTTCGCTTAGTTTTTTTGAGAAACGAGGCTTTGAACGGATAGAGAACGCGGGAATCTACTGGCTTTTGGAGTGGCGGGCAAAACTCTAACACTAAAGCGACGCCGGCTATTGCCGACGTCACTTTAGTAAGCCCACTGCTAAAGGTTTTTATGGATACAGTCGATTGATGACTGCTTCGTAACGCACCGTTTCTTGATTCTGGCTTCCCACCGGCACTAGAAACATCGAGAACTTCCCGAGCTTTGCATTCTCAATAGTATAGGTATTCTGTGTTAGACCACGTTGTCCTTCGAACGTCAGCGTAAAGCCTTCCTTGCCTCGTCGGGCAATAAAGCCGCGTGGCTTAGCTAAATCTGAAACGTCGATTAGTTTTGTCAGGATTTGCTGCTTGCCCTGATTTATGAAGAATGCTCTATTCAGTTGAGAAGCAAAATGTTCTTTACTGAGATCTAATCCCGGTGATGCTGTTGATCGCTCAGCGCCGAGGACTGATTCAGCAGCAGAAATTGGAACACCTGCGGCTAAGGCAATGACACTTCCCTTTTTTAAGAAATCTCTTCGCGACGTGCTCATCGTTACTTCCTCCTAAGGACCACGAGGGCGGTAAAGCGGTTTGAGGCGGTGGAGTCTATGACTAATTCTCGCCGTTTGCAACAGCTAAATTTTAATGAAGATATTTTGCTTGCAATTATTTTTGCAGAGGAATATATTGCGCCCTCGTCATTTGAACCTTATCTAATTTTTGACGCGAGCCGGTAACTCAACTTACTGGCCCCCGATCCTACAGACTCGCGCAATTTACCGATATTAGTCGACATAAATTCCAAAACTTCTAACATCGTTAGCATAGGAGAATTAGACCATGTCGCAGCCTTTCGTTGGCGAAATCAGGATGTTCGCAGGTAATTTCGCTCCCGCTGGATGGGCCTTTTGCGATGGACAACCACTACCCATTTCAGAAAATGAAACCCTGTTCACTTTGATTGGCACAACTTACGGGGGAGATGGGCAGGAAACGTTCAATCTGCCAAATCTACAGAGCCGAGTTCCGATTCATGCGGGCAATGGTTTCACATTGGGCGAAACCGGTGGCGTCGAGTCCGTAACGCTCACCATCCAGCAGATTCCCTCACATAACCACCCCGCGACATGCAAGGGCGGTGTCAACACGGGCAACTCAGCAACGCCCGCGAATAATGTTTGGGCATCACAGTCGTCGTTTGGCATTTACACCACGGATTTTAGTAGCCCGGTACAAATGAACCCGGGTGTAATGCAGCCAGTGGGAGGGAGTCAGCCTCACGAGAACATGATCCCATTTCTCGCCGTCAATTTTATCCTTTCGCTTTTTGGGTTATTTCCGAACCCTAACTGATAAGAAAATCCTATACGGATGAGGAGTCCTTATGCCGACCCCATTTATTGGTGAAATCAAGATCATCTCGTGGAATTATGCTCCACAAGGTTGGGCTTTCTGCAATGGACAGTTTTTGCCCATAAACCAGAATCAAGCGCTGTTTTCGCTGCTCGGGACAACGTATGGTGGTAACGGCCAAACCACTTTTGCTCTTCCAGATCTGCGAGGCAGGGTGCCAATTCATAACGGGGATGGTTTCACTCTTGGTCAGGCGGGAGGTGAACAGGCCCACACGGTAACTATTAGCGAATTGCCTCAACACGTTCATACAGCAAGAGCGAACAACACGGCTCCGAATGCTTCCAGTCCGCAAAACGATTTTTGGTCCGCCCCGGGCGCTGAGATTTATGCGAACGCACCAGACAGTGTGATGAGAGTGGGAACGGTCGGCAATGTTGGTGGTAGCCAACCACATGTGAACATGTCGCCCTACCTGGTACTTAACTTTATCATCGCTCTTCAGGGGATTTTCCCGTCCCAGAACTGACGGATACGAAGGAGAGATTATGTCTGACCAATTTGTGGCCGAGATAAGAATAGTGCCATTTAACTTTCCACCGACAGGCTGGGCGTTGTGCGACGGTCAAATTATGCCGATCAGCCAGAACACGGCTCTTTTTTCGCTGTTGGGCACAACGTATGGTGGAGACGGAAAATCAACTTTCGCGCTGCCGAACCTTCAAGGATGTGCACCTTTACACCCTGGTCAGGGCCAAGGATTGAGCCTACGGGACCTCGGCGAATTGGGAGGCTCACAGTTTGTGACGCTCTTGCAGACTGAGATACCTTCACATACTCACGGAGTGTTTGGTTCACCATCTCCAGCTGACACAGGTGAGGCGGCTAACAACGTCTGGGGGGTGGCGCAAAACGAACGCGGTGATGTTGATGGCTATCAAACCGCCGGCAATACAAATATGGCGTTCACGGCGTATGCACCAGCCGGAGGCAATTTGCCTCATAACAACATGATGCCTTACCTGACACTAAACTTTCTTATCGCGCTTCAAGGGATATTCCCGCCACGGACTTGACGTTCTGTGTCGGCCGATAGTTTGTAACCTCGCACTCGATCTCGTTCTTTACGTTTTTACTAACTGCTGTCTTCCAAAGTGTCCGCAAAAGGGAAGACCCATCGGAGATCAATCATGAATCGCTTCACCCCTAGGCTTGCCTCTCGCGCGGCGTTGCTATCGATCATTTGCTTGGTGCTTGCGATCGGTACAAAAGTCGAATCTAGTTCGAATCGTCAGGGCGATGTAAAAAAACCAGCGAGCGCCAGGTCAGCCTCACTAGCGGGGACGATGGTTGCGGCAGCGCCAATGATGGCTACGCTGAGCGTCGACACAACTGCAGACAATGCAGCTCTCACAGCATGCACTGCGGCACCCAACGATTGCAGTTTGCGCGGTGCTGTCATCGCGTCGAACAGTATTCCCGGGACGATTATCAGTCTACCCGCAGGTACCTACAGTTTGACGATAGCCGGTGCGGGCGAAAACTTAGCTGCAACTGGTGACCTCGATGTGCGCGGGAACAATACCAGCATCGTCGGAGCTGGAGCAGGCAGCACAATAATTCAACAAACGATCGCAGACCGCGTTTTTGACGTGAACCCAACGAACGTAGCTTCGTTCAACTTCGATATCTCTGGAGTAACGGTTACAGGTGGTTTACTGAGCGCAGGCAGTGGTGCGGGCATTCTGTGTGGTGGGGCCGGAAGCGTCGTCAATGTGACTGACTGCACGTTTAGCAATAACGTAGTCAACACATCGTTTCTTGGTAACGGCGGTGCGCTCTCATACGTATCGAGTGGAGCCGGCAACCTAACGGTTAAAGGAAGCACGTTCAGTGGAAACACTGCGGCCTTCGGCGTAGGCGCCGGCATTCGATTTAGCGGAGCCGGGAACCTTTTAGTTGAGGATAGTTCTTTCACAAACAATTCGAACACACGAAACAGCGGCGCCGCAATCAACGCGACTAGTGGTGGAACTTACATAATCCGTCGCTCCTCGTTCTCAGGAAATACTGCACTCGGTGCGACGAGTCGTGGCGGTGCTGTCGCGATCGGTACGGGAAGTCTCACAATCAATTACAGTCGGGTCGTGAACAATACCTCGGGTTCGGGGATCGGTGATGAGGTCTCCAACTCGACAGGAACCGCGACCGTCGAGAATAACTGGTGGGGTATCAATACTGGTCCAACCGCCAGCGATTTAGCCGGTGCCACGGCAGCTGCATGGCTTCAACTGCGACACACAGCCAGCCCAAACACGCTTTGTGCAACAGGAACCGCAACCTTGACTGCAGACATTCTTGGCTCAAGCGCTGGAGGATCTGTTGCCGCTACTAACCTTGTTGGACTGCCAGCATTCGCAGCAGTATTCAACAACGCGGTTAACGGTTCGATTTCAGGAGCAAGCCCGAATTTCGTCAACGGAATTGCGACCGCAACTTTTACGGCAGGTATGTCCACGGGTCTGGCCTCGGCTGATGCCACAGCTGATTCAGAAACCGAAACAGCCTCGATGTCCGTCGACTCAAACACAACAAGTGATCTGACGGATCAGACAGTATGTCAGGGTTCGGACGCGCATTTCTCGACAGTTGCGAGCGGTCCGGGTACTCCAACTTATGCCTGGACCGTTGATGGGTCGCCGTTTGGAGGCAATACGTCTAGCATAACGGTCTCCACAGGCTCGTTGAGTGTCGGGGCTCATTCGGTTTCAGTCACTGTAACCGGTAGCTGTAACAGCACGACGAAGAACGCAACTTTGACAGTTAATCCGCCGACAACTACAACGGATCCGAGCGACGCAACGGTTTGCAAGGGAGCAATCGCTAACTTCTCCACGACCGCAGCCGGAACTGCTCCGTTCCACTATGCATGGACCCTGGATGGTCTTCCATTCAACGGTGATAATTCGAGCATTTCGATCGACACAACCTCGCTTTCTGTGGGCGCCCACACGGTGCAAGTGACCACAACCGGAACGTGTGGCAGTGCAGTGCAAACCGCTACGTTAACGGTTGGTGGCGTCCCAACAATCACACTCAGTCAAACAACCACCAAACTTTGGCCACCAAACCATCAGTACCACACAATCAACGTGACAGACTTCGTCGCCAGCGCAAGCTCCACATGCGATCCCAGCGTTGATATTAACGACGTTGTTATCACGAGTGTTACTAGTGACGAACCAGACGAGAATCCAGCTGGCGCCGATGGCAACACGGTGAACGACATTGTTATCGCGCCTGATTGCAAATCTGTTCAGCTTCGTGCGGAACGCGATGGCAATCTTGATGGACGTGTTTACACCATTACCTTCAAAGTCACCGATAGTAATGGCAATAGCACCACGGTCACCGTCACTGTAACAGTGCCGGTAAATAACGACAGTGCAGCGGTGAATAGCGGGACGAACCACACTGTCACTTCATCGTGTCCGTAGAGTGGTTTGTGTGTGTAGGTAAAGGGCCGAATTATCGATTTGAATTGGGTGCTTCAACAGAAAGGTAGAAATAGATATGACCACGCTGCGTAAATTGAATCCTCTGCGAATGCGCTTCGTGATTCTCGTGATCTTTGTGATCGTGATTGCTTGCTCGACAATGCTTTCCCGCACAACGACGACCACGACGACGCTGACTATCGTGAATAACACGAGTAGTCAAATCCGACATGTGTACCTTTCAGCACCCGACTCAAACAACTGGGGATCGGACCAGCTGGGCTCATCAGTGATCGCGGCCGGCGGTGGTTCAGTTTCACTGACAATATCCTGTGAGGGCGCAAGCGTGAAGGTCATTGCAGAGGATCATGAGGGCTGCTTTTTCTATCAAGTGGTCTCGTGCGGAAATGCAGCCAGTTGGACGATCGCCAGCAACGCCCAGGCTGATTGCGGAAATCGTTAAAGTTCGATTTTCCTGTTTCGTCAAGCAAGGGGCCCCAGGTACTTCAAATCGGTCTGCCCAGATTTGACTTTCCTGCAAACTATAACGTGCGGTGTGAGGTAAAACTCGTGTCGCACGATTATGAGCGCCAAAAAAACACAACCTCAATA
>JBKPQV010000362.1:0-8919 GCA_046734235.1 Acidobacteriota bacterium | reverse complement strand
GTCGACGGCGCGAATGATGTTGCCTCGATGCGTGAAGTTGTCAGTCGTCGTTATCGGCGTTTGCTTGATGAAGGAAAACCGTTACCTGACTTAATAATGATTGACGGAGGCAAGCCACAGCTAGGTGCCGCGGCAGAAGTTATGAGTGAAATCGGACTTGAGGCAATACCGATGGTTGGGATTGTTAAGCCTCCTCAGCGCCACAATGATGTTGCCTACCTGCTTATGAAAGGTCGAGAAGATGAACCGATCTTTCTCGATCCTCATTCATTGATACTTCGTTTGTTGCAGATGGTCCGCGATGAAACGCATCGCTATGCTGTTACATACCACCGCAAAAGGCGAGAGTTGCGCGATTTTACTTCAGAACTTACTGCTATACCTGGCGTTGGCGATAAACGAAAGGGCCGTTTGTTACGTCACTTCGGATCGATTCAACGAATCTCACGTGCGAGTGTTTCTGAGTTGACGCCATTTGTGGGTAAGAAAACGGCTGAGGAGATCGCAGAACACTTCGAGCGACAGAAAGCCCTCGCTGAAGCTGCATCAACACCGGTTTAAGAGTTACCAAAAAACTTCACCACAAAGGCTCAAAAACACTAAGGCACGAAAAGCAGAATATTCCGCCAAATTTATCGTTTCGTGACTTAGTGTCTTCGAGTCTTTGTGGTGAAGTTTTGAGTCTTCGGGGTTAAAGCTTTTCAACCCGAGTTTTCCTAAACCTCTCCTTTCACGCCCTCAAATTCATAACTCACATGTAGCTTTAAAGCTCCATCAAGAATCTCGGCTTTAACGTCTTTCGCGCGGGCTTTCACTGAGCCGTTGCTTGCTTTGATCGGAACCATCAAAGACAGCTGCCGCTCGGTAACCAACACAAGAGGATTCACACGCTGATTTATGGCTGTCTGCACAAACACAGTAACGAAGTTGTTGGCGACAGGGGACACACCTTCAAGATTTACGCCGTCGACACTCACATTTCCGTATACCGTCTGCTTGGGTTCGTCGAAGCGCAACTGAATTGAAGTTTGGGCCCAGCCTTTGAACTGCATGCAGTTACCCAGCAAGTTATAGCTTCCGGTGAAAGCCATTGGAGCCGATATGTTTCCACTGCGGAACTGCACACCCGTTTTCACGCCACTACCTTCAGGTAGCAGCGTGATCGAGTTTGCGCAGCCACCTTGAAAGTTCGCCAACGTCATTCGATCTGAGTTTGCCGTCTCGAGCTGGCCGAGGTGGAATGTTGGTGTACCCAAACCAGAAAAGGTTGTGGCCAGGACTGCATCGACAAAACCCTGATCCAAACTCACCACGACCGTTCCTGGTGGATCTCCTTTAGGATCAGGCGCGGTCACCTGAACTCCCGGGACAGCTCGCGCACGCGGAACGCCGAGAAAGTAAACGGCAGCACCACCGCCAAGTATTGCACCCAATAACAAGGTGACCAGATATCGCATTTGCTAACTCCTTTAAGGTGTTCGACTAGATGAAGGAGATGGCGACGGACTGCTCGCCGGACTGCTTGCCGGCGGAGGAGGCGGAGCTGTATTCATGTTCGTCAACAATGTTCGGAGCACTGCAGCGATAGTATTGGTGACGGCGTCCACTTGTGCTCTCACTTGCTGCTCCGAAACTTTATTCAACCCTGCCGGAACTTCGAAGAAGCTCGGCTCAACATTCGTTGTGATGTCGCGCATTTCTGCCACAACCTTCGCGCCTTTTACTCCTTGTACGTTTCCAGTTGCTTCGCTGAAGAGTTCTGCGCGCAAGGGTAGGCCGGTCTCCTTATCAATGAATACGAAGGATTCTGTATTTACCTGACCGGCTGAAGTATTGGTGTTCGAAGTTCGCGCGTAACGATACTTTTGAGCTGTTCTTCCATTAACTGATTCTTCACCGATCAGCTGAATACCCTGCAGCTTGTCGAGATAAGCAACGAGTTGACCCGGAGTCATCATTTTATGCAGTTGGAAACCGGTCGCTGCTGGTGTCAGTTCGGCGTATTGTTTTCGAGCCGGAGCAATCGCATAAGCAGTACCCGCGTGGTCCAGGTAGATCAATTCGGATCCATCAGGCAATTTGAACGACAGTCGACGATCATCGCCACTCTTAGCGACGTCAGCTGAGAGCTGCGGAATTCCAATGGTGTTTTCGCCACCTTCAGTTTGTGCAGTGAATACTAACGTGGCCTTGTACCTATCAGGCTCACGAGCGGCTAATGTCGCAATTGGTTGCGTAGCCGTGTTGGCATTTGCTGGTTGCAGATTTGCGTTCGTTGAAAGATTTGCGTTGATGTTGGATTCAGCAACTGGTGTGCGTTGGCATGCGCCAATGGCGAGAAGCAACATCGAAAGAAAGAGAATTAGGCCCAGACGTTGGGCGATAGCGGTTTTCATATCAACACTCTCCATAGTTCTGCGGCGTAAGCTCGCAGTCACGTCATTGAAAGGGGGTTGATAGGGAAGGACGATAGGATAGCACACAATAGGTCATATGGGTCCTATACGTCCGATGTCCTCTGCCTGTTCAACGACCATGGAACCCTACCATTGACTTAGACCTCCTTTTTCGGTAGAAGCGCGATGCTTTTACATCACTCCGGGGAGTCCTGATAATGAAATACATTCCGATCGGGCTGGTTCTGGTTTTTGCGTTATCGTTTTGCAATCTTTCAGAGAAATTCAAACACGGAAAATCATCTTCTGGTTCAGAGTCTGGCTCGGGCTCCAGTTCGAGTGGCGGCGGTAGTGCTGAGAAAGGTGTTGCTACACCCGCGCAGGCTGCTGCTATTGCTGGAGGAAAAGATGCAAAGTGGGATCGACAAGGAATGTCGTGGACGGTTCCGGCCAGCTGGAAAGAAACTGAAAATGAAAGCAAACAATTTATGTGGAGCGCACCGAGTAGCTCGGCCAATTTGATCGTCAGTATTTCCCCGATGGACGAGAGCTTTCCTGCCGAATCGAGCATTCAAGCTTTTTATGATCAGGCAAAGTCTCGCGCGAAGAATGGGGAAGTTGATGAGGTGAAGTGGGTGGAGATCGATGGGTTAAAAGGCGTACAGTTCCGAGAAGCAAACCCCGAAAAGCCTGACGATAGTCGTCGGCTACAATGGATGGCCTATCGGAAGTTCACCGGACAACTTCAGCTCGTAAACCTGATGCTGGCTTCGAATGGAAAGGATTTTCCTGCTCAGCAAGACGCCATGTACGGCATTCTCTATTCAATGAAGATCACGCATTAGTCATCAAGATCAGTAATAAGACTGATAGGACCTATAGGGCCAATGCGTCCTATAGGTCCTATTAATTTCAAAGACCTACTTCTTAATGTAGTTTCGATGTACCCAGGCATCTTTTTTCAACTTATCGCGTGTTTCAAAAAAGATGCTACCACTGTCTTCCCGAGTAACTAACTTCACGCGTTGCGTCACAGATTTTTCGGCTGGTTTTGGCTTTTCTGAGTCCTCTAGAAAAGTTGTCACCACAGACTCTTCCACTGCGACAGGCTTTTGGTTCTCTTCAAGTTCAGCAATAGCCTCAACCGCGCTTGCCTTTAGAAGTTTGGGCCAAAGCTTTGTGAATAAGTCGCGAGAAGCGTAAACGTCTGCACTGTTCATCTTGCCATTAATCGCAAAGGCGTAACCGATCACGTCGCTCTTATCTTTTATGATCCCTGATAAGGCACTGAGGTAGGACGCTGTCGTTTCCTTAACCTTTGAATTCTCGACAGACAGCTCCAAGCTCGAACCCGAAACAGGAGAATTGACGATGTAACCGACGTTTTTGGTCAGTTTCGCCTGAGTGGCTGCAACATTGTCCCAAACTTCTTGTTGAGAATTTGCGAGCTTAGCGGCGAGTTTTAGTTCCTTCGTCGAAGCTGAGTTCTCAGAACTGCCGAACGACGCATTTACTTCGTTTCCGCGCCGGTTCCATCTCCCTGACTCAACACAAAACGCTGCGATTGGCATTCGGCCGGATTTTGGAGGAACGATAAAGTCGGTCGAAATCATTCGATCCTGATCACCGCCGCGTACTATATCCCCGGCTTGAACATAGACGTCCTGGTTCGAGAGGTTTCGAATCGCTAGTTCATTAACGTCCTTGGTTTCATAAACGATGACTTGTTTCCGAGCGAGTGCCTCTTGAAGTGTCAGAAAGGAATGCCCTTTAAGGAGATCTTTACCGTGCACGAGAAACACCGACAGGTTCTTGTGATTGTATGGACCAGAGATTCGGTAGTTAGACGCCTGGGCCTCGGGTGTTTGCTTTGGCTTGCTGCTGTTTGATTGTTGACCTAATACCACGGTCAAAATTCCTAACGACGCAATAACGAGGGAGAGTACTGGTGTAGTGAAGATTAACTGCTTTTTCATAGTCGTACTCCTTGAACGTTCGGCGAACAATACCTGGCAGTCGCCAAGGTTAATCGCCGAGCGAGATGATGAGTCTTAACGGTGGGGAGACGTACAGAAAAACGCTATTTACCCTTCGTTCGATTAGAAAATGCGTCCAGGGAGACGCGACACCGGCCAGTTATGAGAACGAGTGCTGAGGAGACTTCTTGCAGTGTGAGACGAGAAACTTGAAAAAGAGGTTGCCAAACCAGGTTAAGACCTTTAACCACTACTCTCGGTACTTAGTACTTTGTTCTTCGTACTTTGAACTCATCCAAGGACAAAGAAACAAAGGACAAAGTACTAAATATCAAGACATATTTACTCGAGAGCTGTAGGTGTGTCGGCGTGAGGAACAAAGCAGGCTCGACATCTGGCTTCGTATTTGTCTGATGCTCCTACTGCGACCCGTTCTTCAGACTCAAACGTTCGTTGTGAGTAGTTTGCCGGCTGGCCACACTTCATACAGATAGCATGGGTCTTCGTTATGTATTCGGCGATAGCCAGTAATTGAGGCATTGGTTCAAAAGGTTTTCCAGTGTAGTCCTGATCGAGGCCCGCAATAATCACTCGCACACCGCGGGCGGCCAGTTGGTTGGCAACATTTACCAACTCTTCGTCGAAAAACTGCCCTTCGTCGATGCCCACTACTTCGGTATCGGGTTCCACGTTAGCCATCACTTCAGCGGCACTGCGAATGTTTGATGACTCGTGGCGCATTTCGGAGTGCGAAACTATGTGGTTGTTGGAAAAGCGCGCGTCGATTTCTGGTTTAAAGACTTGCACCTTTTGTCGCGCAATTTTGGCGCGACGCAGACGCCTAATTAATTCCTCCGACTTACCGGAGAACATCGAACCCGCGATTACTTCTACCCAGCCAACATTGGAACGCATGTGTGGTGGAGGATCCTCGTGATTAACTTGTGCGATCAATTCATCCATATCTGTCTATTAAACTGTTCTCCAAAAGATCTGTATCAAACTGTTACGAATACATTCGCGCATTATAAAACGGGGCAAATGCCGCAATCAGCGCTAATTCAAAACTCATTGAGCGCGTCACTAAATCACGCGACAAAACACCCCAGGCTCCCTGTTTACTCCTGATATCTCTGCCGCCTGTGACTTCGTCGATCACTTCACCGAGTTCTTTTCTGCCTTCAACAACTCGCTTCACCAGTTCGGGCGGAACTGAAATCGACGGCGCGGCACCAAACGCTGATCTGTTTGCACCGTCGGTGGCGTACGCCCAGCCACGCAGAAACGTGTGCCACTCTCCCTCGATGGAAATTGAGTGAAATCCTCCTTCGAGGCCCACATAGATGTCGGCTTCAAGGCGCCGGGCGTGTAGCGACTCCTTGGCGGCAAATGCCCTCTCCCGAGCTCCCTGCATTAGTTGCCAGTCCGTAATTGGCATTGAGGGAACACTAACCTCAACTCTCCGCGCGACAACGTTTGCATCGATCCAGTTTGGATCTACTGCCGCAACGCGAGCGACACTTGCACGCACAGCCATGATCTTAGCTGCTCGGTCTGATCCTAAGGCGATTGTTTTGCTGGGCACTGGCGCTTTACTGGAGATTTGTTACAACAATGAAGAAGCGCGTGAGAGGCTACTCTATAGTTGCATGCTTCGTCAAAGCGCGCTTGCTTGACTTTGTTTTAAGCCGTTTGTTGTAATCCAACCTAATAACTACACCGGTCAGCCTGGCACTTTTCGGAGTTGAATCATAATGACAATCGAGGAATTAGTTTACGATTGGAACACTATTGAGCCGTCTCTAGCTGCACCTAATCGACATATCAGTTTTGACGATGAAACTTTGCGTGATGGCTTGCAATCACCCTCAGTGTGTGAGCCAGCTGTCGAACAGAAGATCGAGTTGCTTCATTTAATGAATGCTCTGGACATCGATACTGCTGACATTGGCTTACCTGGAGCAGGTGGGACTCATGCTGCCGGGGTCGAACGGCTTGCACGTGAGATTGCCGAAAAGAAACTTAGGATCCGGCCGAATTGTGCAGCAAGGACCCATCGGAACGACATTGTTCCGATTGTTGAGATATCTCAACGCGCGGGAATTCCGATTGAAGCCTGTACCTTTATTGGATCGTCGTCAGTTCGATTCTTTGCCGAAGATTGGACACTCGACAGGCTCTTACAATTGACTGAAGAAGCTGTTTCTTTTGCCGTTGGTGAAGGCCTTCCAGTGATGTATGTTACTGAAGACACGACCAGGGCAAATCCGGACGTTATTCGGGCTCTCTACACAACGGCAATACGCTGTGGGGCGAAGGCTGTGTGTGTTTGCGACACCGTAGGCCACTCGACTCCTGATGGTGCCCGCGCCGTAGTTAGTTTCGTCAAAAGCATTATTGAAGAAGAAGGTGGCAACATTCGATTGGACTGGCATGGACACCAGGATCGCGGTCTCGGTGTTATTAACTCGATTGCTGCTATTCAAGGAGGCGCCGACCAGGTTCACGGTTCCGCGCTCGGCATCGGCGAACGCGTTGGCAATACGCCGCTGGATCAATTGTTAGTTAACTTAAAGTTGATGGGCTGGATCAAAAACGATTTGTCACAGCTTGGTAAGTACTGTCAGACGGCAGCGAGGATTTGTGATTGGTCGGTTCCCTACAATTATCCAGTTTTTGGACGCGATGCGTTTAGAACGGCAACCGGCGTTCACGCTGCCGCGGTGATCAAGAGTTATAAGAAAGGTGACCAACGCCTTGCCGATATTGTTTATTCGGGTGTTCCCGCGGGAGAGTTTGGTTTGGAGCAAGTTATTGAAATAGGACCAATGAGTGGCAAGTCGAATGTGATTTACTGGCTTGAGAAGCGGGGCATTGAAGCAGACGAAACTCGTGTTAACCGTATTTACGAGTATGCAAAAGCAGCTCATGGTGTGCTTGACGAAGGGGAAATAAGGAAACTCTGTTAGAAAAGATAATGTCTACCTCCGCGCTAAAAATCTCACCTGCACAAATTATCCAAGACCTCGTGGAGAGGTCAACGGTGCGCGAAGCATTTCGTTTTTTTGAGGACCAGGCAGACGAGATAACCGAACAGCAGATAGAAATCTGTTCAATACCAGCCAGCCCATTTGGAGAGCAAAAACGAGCCGAGTATTTGCGCGATAAGTTCATTGACATTGGGTTGTCGGAAGTGACCATTGATCAGGTGGGAAACTGTCTTGGTTTGTTGGCTGGAAGTTCCGGCAGTACTTTGATGGTGGTTAGTGCCCACCTGGATACTGTCTTCCCTCCTGATACGGACTTCACTGTGCGTAAGAAGGAAGGCAAATTATTTGCTCCGGGAATTTCAGACGACGGCTGCGGTTTGGTGGCTTTAACTACACTTGCTCGACTTTTGAGAGAACTGGGTATTGACGGTTCAGTATTGTTTGTGGGAACGGTTGGCGAAGAGGGGGAAGGTAACCTCCGGGGCGTTCGTTACCTATTCACTGACAGCTCATGGGCTAAACGGATAGATTGCTTTCTAAGTTTTGACGGACATGGAGTCGATCGTATTACTAATCGCGCGCTAGGTTCGCGTCGCTACCGAGTAACTGTGAGTGGTCCTGGAGGACATTCATGGGGTGATTTTGGAATACCAAACCCGGTGCATGCTATCGGTCGCGCTATCTCGCGATTGGCAAGTTATCCCCTTCCCAAGGCACGTACAACTTTTAACGTAGGTAAGGTTCAAGGTGGAGTTAGTGTCAATTCCATTCCCAGCGAAGCATCGATGGAAGTAGATCTGCGTTCGAGTGATGACGACGAACTGCGCCGGCTGGATGCTTACTTCCGGCGCTCACTCCATGAAGCTTTCGAGCAAGAGAATAGCGGACGAAAACCCGGGGATGCGGCGTTAAGAGTCAGGGTTGATCTGGTGGGTGAACGGCCAGGCGGTGAAACTCCACCGAATTCAATCATCGTTGAACTAGCGATTGAAGCTTCCAGGTTTCTTGGGGTCGAACCGAAACTGGAGCAATCCTCGACAGATTCCAATTTACCTATCTCGCTGGGAATTCCCGCGCTCACACTTGGTGCTGGTGGAACAGCCGCTTCCTCGCACACCCTCGACGAATGGTACGATCCAAAAGATCGCGACCTGGGATTGAAGCGAGGACTCCTAACAATTCTCGGGGTTGTTGGTTTAGCTCGGCGTTGAAATAAGACGCATTCTAGTTATGTAAATAGGAACGGAGAAAGGAATCGAATCCTTTCTCCGTCTCTTTTCGGATCGTATTGATATTAGTTAATCGGAATTGAAACCGTAGCGGATCCGGCCTTTCCGGGAGGAAATCGCTTTTGCCTCGCAATGCGTAATGCATTTGCGTCGCCACCCGAGGCTTGCGTAACACGCCCAGATTCATCGTAGGTTACTGTCACGACTACCTTCTTAGCATTTGGCTTGCTATCGGCAGTTGGTGGCAGCCCGAATGCGGCTGCGTTTTCCGCGGCTTTTGCGTCACGCGCTCTCTTTTCTTTTTCGCGTTGACGCTTGGCTGCCAATG
>JBKPQV010000361.1:0-6124 GCA_046734235.1 Acidobacteriota bacterium | reverse complement strand
AAATGACCTTTGGAACCAATAATAGGTCTTATGAGTCACATAGGTCTTATTCCTTCCTCAAGTTGGTGGAGGTTTAGAAATTCAACCTCAACCCAACTTCCATTCGACGCGGCGCCTGTGCGGAGGTGGCCTGACCAAAGTAAGGAGAGGTCAGAACACCATTGAACACACCGAGATTTGTGTGATTCAACAAATTGAACGCCTGGGCATAAAACTCAAGTCGATAAGCTTTTGTGCTACCCATTCCTATTGATGGTGGAGCGGCTCCGTCGCCACCTCCGACGCGAATCATTCGTACTTGGGGCCCGCCGGTAGGTTGTTGCTCAGGACCGAAATCCTTGCCCCAACTCAACCGAGATCCGATTTCCCAGCGTGAGGCACCACGAGCGCTGTTACGACCAATACCTGCAGGTCGATCATTGATGACGGAGTCGCGGTTGTTATCGATGCCAGTTGTAACATTGTAAGGTAAAGCTGATGTCGCTTGAACTATTGCTGAAGCCGCAAATCCTTTCTTTAATCGTTTACTGATAAACGCCGAAAAGAGGTGATGAAAATCGCTCGCCGCAGGTCCACGATCCGCCCGAAGGTTGAAGTTGTCAGACGGAAGACTAAAAGGACTGTCTGCCTCGTTAGTGGTTTTCACGTAAAAATAAGCAGCATTCCAAAAGAAGCCATTTACCATTGTGCCAGGACCTACGCCGAGCATGAAGCGATGGACTGACGTATAAGCCGAAGATTGGATGTTAGTGATGTTGCCGGCTGTAGGATCAGGCCGAACACCATTTACCGGTGAGTTCAGGTTAATACCATGCAGCATGTGAACGCCGCGTTGGTATTGATAGTTCGTAGTAAGACGCACGGGCTTGATGGCGGTGGTTTCAACTCCAAGAGACGATTGAATAATGTACGGCTGTTCAAGGCTCGGATCGAGTTGAATACGGCTTGCGGGGGGGATTGTTTGAATACCACCAATAAATGGATTCGGGTAGCTCGGGTTCGCGATAATCAGATCGCGTTGTCGCTGTCCGTCGACACGTAGTGTTTGCTCATAAGTCTGCGCGCCGAGCCAGTCATAAAAAATCCCCGAACCGCCGCGGATGGTGACGTTGCCTTTCTTAAATGGAGCCCAGACAAAGCCTAATCGTGGTGCTAGATTAAACTTGCCAGGTCCATTAGTTTGCAGTTCCTGACGGACGCCATAACTCAACGTCAAATTCTTCTTAATTCGAAAATCATCCTGGACATACCAACCAACCTGGTACTGCGAGTACGAAACTGCTGGGTCGCCGAGTCTTTGTGTGAATTGAGTTGGTAGACCTAGTTGATAGGCTGTTAGATTGGCAAATTGAAATGTGCCGAATGCATTAGTTGAATCGTTGCTGGTGTAGTGACCACCCTCGAGTTGTCCACCAAATCTGATCCCGTGTTTTTCGAGTGCGTAATCAACATTGTCTGCGAGCTCGAAGTCGAACCAGTTACGTCCGCCAAAGCGTTGCGCGCTCCCGTCGTTAACTGAACCAGGAACAAGTATCGTACGACCCAGGGAAACGGATTTTGCTTCAGTGTCAGTCCATCGCGTCTGTAGCCGCATCTCATTGAAGAATTTTTTGCCGAAGACTCCGGAGTCTCCAGCGCGAGCAATGTATTCTGTTTGGTTTTGCGAATAGCCGCGTGATGGTAAATCAAAATCACCAACACCCAGGTTGTTTTGCAGGACAGCGTTACGTTGAAATTGGAATCTCGCCGTGTGCGTTTTGGTTAAAGCATGTTCGATACGTGCATCGAGATTAAGACGGCGAGAAGGTCGATAAGCGAGATCTGAAAACTGGCCTGACGGTAACGTCGCGAAAATAGTTTTTGCGTCGTAGAAAAGCGAGCCCTCTGCATTTAGAAACAGGGATGTATGGTTCTTCCAAACTGGACCATCCATTGCCAGGCCAAAGCGGCGTTGCTGTTCAGGGCCACGGAACTTTGCAAATGCCTGGCGACCGTTTAATGACTCGTCACGAAAACCGAAGTTGAATGAGCCGTGCCACGAGTTGATTCCGGGCTTTGTAGTGATATCAACGAGACCAAAGCCGGCATCGTGGTTTTCGGGCGCGTATGGATTCATGCGGAAACGTATTTCTCGAATTTGCGACTTAGGTGGCAACTTCCCGCCGCGAAAGCCATTCACGCGGATTTGCGCGCCTGGCCCAGCGAGTTGATTAATCGCATTTTCAAAGTCGTCAGGATCGTCTGGTAGTTGGGCGATCTGTTCGGCGGTCAGAACATTTGAGAAGGCGTTACCATTCGGATTTGTGTTCCGGACGACCGCCTCATCAGCAACCTCGACATCTGCTTTGATGACGTCGATCTCAAGAGTGATTTCAGTTCGATTGATACCAGTGGAGATTGAGAAAGCATCAACGTCGTAAGGTTTAAACCCCGGTGCTTCAACGTGAATTTGGTACCGGCCAGGCGTCAATTTATTAAAGCGTGCTTCACCCTTTTGATTAGTTTGTGCTGATTGGGGTTTCGAACTGTTTAGCAGTTGGACCTGTGCTTTGTTTATAAGAGCGCCTGAAGGATCTCGCACCAAGATCTCTAAACTGGCATTCGCCGTGTTTTGTGCAAAACAAAGCTGAATACTTAAACACAGGGCGACAAGCACACTTATCGCGCGAAACCGGGGTAGTTTCCTTTGCATAGCTGAAGACTCCTTCAGTGCTTGTCGAACTTGTCAGTTTTGAACTGAGGGTTCATTTGGTACTTCGAAATCTCGAACTCCTCAGAAACTTCATTGTCGGTAAGGAAAGTGAACTTATGCGGCAAAACCAAATTGCCGACTTTTTTCTGATCTGAAAGACGAATGTAGAAATCAGCTTCTTCGGGTACCTGGGTGGCTTCCTGCATCTTCTTCTCGGCTTCGTCGGCCGCTTTTTTTGCATCTTCAGGCTTGTGTGATGCTCCAGCTTGGCGAGTCATCGTCACGACACGAGGTTTTGGTCCGCGGTAGCTTAAGAGCAGAGGAAGGTGTGATTGCTTGTCGAAGAAGATTCGTACCGAGAATTTGTCTGGCCCGGCTACGTCAATCACGTCAGCTTTAGCATCTTCGACTTCCGATTCGCCAGCATAAGTGTATTGCACTGCCAGCGACGGTGGCGGAGCCAGGGTTATCGCCAGGACGTAGCGCGCCATTTCAATTTGAAATACCCGACGAAGTCCTGCCTCAATCTGTTCGGGCGTTGCTTGTTGACCGCCTGGTCCGGCCATTCTGAAAACCATGCCGCCTCCGCCACCGCTTTGACTATTCCAGGCGCGCTCTCCATTTAGTGTACGCGTCATGATCATCGCCGTACTTAAGCCGCCGGGATTCATAGAATCTTCAATCGAATATTTGTCGGGTAATGCGATACTAATCTCGCGGTCGCCGCCCATTTGTCGCTCACCAAACATTCTCCTGAATTGCCCGATCATGTTTAAGCTTTGGACCCTTTGCAGTTGGTCCTCGCCGCCGACAGCTTTACGCGCCTGTTTCAAAATCTCGTTGGCTTTTGCGTCGTCGGCAAAAACCGGCGTGGCGAAAATAAGCAACGCAGATAACATTAAGGCGAAGGTCGTAAGTTTCCTCATCCGGAAGATGTCCATTTCGTTTGATTGGATAGCGAAGGTGGTTTTAATAACAGCGGCCCCGGGACGATCCACAACAAGATGACCTGATTTGTGAAACGACGGGAACACCACCTTTCACGGGGTATTCACAACTCGGCAGAAGAAAGTTCCAAAATCGAAACATCATTTGCACTTTTTCAGGTCGAGTCCTACACTCGCTGCAACGTCGCGTTTTGGCTTGTCTTTCGTTTAAGCGGGTAATTTGTGAACCTTCCCAACGCCCTAACCTTACTTCGCATCTTTATTGTTCCCCTGCTCGTCGTCGTACTGCTCACGCCGTTTTCAGAAAACTGGTTTGGCGTCCCGAGACATATTCTTGGCGTATTGATGTTTTTATCTGCTGCGCTTACCGACTATTTGGATGGACACATTGCGAGGCGGCGAGGCCAGGTTACGCGACTCGGTCAATTACTTGACCCTATTGCTGACAAGTTGCTGATTTCTGCGGCGCTTATTTCTCTTGTGGAAAATCAACTTGCGCCGGCCTGGGCAGTGGTGATCATTATTGGTCGTGAGTTTGCGGTGACTGGCCTGCGCTCGATTGCGGCTGTGGAGGGATTTGTTATTTCCGCATCAAAGATGGGCAAGTTCAAAATGCTGGCGCAGGTGATCACAATTACTCTCTTAATTGGATCAAGTGTGGCAGGGAGGCCGCCGGTTGCGAACTTTGGAAAACCTTTTCCGGCAATCGAGTTTTGGTCAGTGCCGGAGTTGAGGACTGCCTGGCAACATTTGGTAGGTAATGAACTAACAACTTCGAATGATTGGCAAGTCCTTGTCTATACAGCTGGAAGGGCAATGCTATGGCTCGTCGTGATTTCCGCATGTACCTCGATGTATGGCTATTTCTCTTCGTTTTACCGTGCAGTCGTTGCCGACCGCACGGAAAAACAGAAGGCGAAAAGTCGCGGTGCAATTCCGACAACTGAATAGCCATACACTATTGAATTTCTACCCAGTCGCCAGTATGAGCTTCGGCCACAGCACGAGTGATAATTGCTGTTGCAGTTCGAGACTGAACATCGATGATTACCATTTCACCAACGACCTTCCGAGGCATGTCAGGCCGGTGATTTTTGATTTCGCGAGTTGTAATTGGTCGATAGCGATATCGTCCAGGAACGTTTACAAGGAACGTTGAATCCTTAGCTCGTTGCGATTGTGACGAGAATCCCCCACCGCGATACGCTTCGCTTTGGAAACCTGTAGCCCGACCACGCGCGTCCTCCTCAGCATCGACAGTTGTCACACCTCCAGCACCCAGTGGCCGAAAGATTGTCAGGTAGTCACCCGGCGCAACTTTGTCTTCTGAGCCCAGATCGATGTAGACAACATCATTAATCGTTACCATTTCGCGATTGTCGCGGGCCATCATCAATCTGCCGACTTGTTTTCCGCTCGGATTAGCAAATCGGTCAATCGCAAGTTCAGATCGTGTTAGCGGAGATTCACGATATGGAATGGGCTGGACCAGATCTCCTAAAAGCACCATTTCGCACGAAAAGGTTATCTGAGCGATGGAGGTGTGTTCATTTACTTTGAAAACCTCGAGTTGGCCAAGTTCTCGAACATACGTGCCCAAAAAACCGCGCTTCTCGCGAAATACACCCTTCACGTCTCCCTTAGGTCTGACAATTTGAAATCGTTCTCCCTCTTTGATTCCCTGTTGAGATCCCCAGTTAAGGAAAACAATGTCTCCTTCTGCGAATGTTCGGGCCTCTGGTTCGTGCTCAGCGCCCACGATCTCTGGAGCCGGAGCAAAACGCTGGTACTTTATGTAGCCAGCGCAATAAAGATTTGTTTTCCCAGCAACTTTCGCAGCTCCCTGCGATTGTGGGGCTACTACCTGGGGTCCGACCCTCTCCTGTTGAGGTAAAGTTTCAGCAGATTGTGCCTGAGTTTGCGTTTGTGATTTTGACGCTACGGCCGTAGTAACGACCAGGATTGCGAGACAACTCGCCCTGAAAAATGGATTCCTTGTCATGCTAGTCTCCTTCTAAATCAAAGAAAGCTAAATTTAGAGTAGGGGCTTTGGGAGCAACACCCAGGTGAGTCGTCGTTGCAGGGATTGTTTGTTAAGGGCTAAACGATACTACTGCCAGCTGCGAATCCAGGTCAATTTCATTGTTTAAATGCGGTCTTAAGTCATTTAGGAAGAGGTTTTTATCAACTACGGCAAGGTAGTGGGGCCCGTGGCTTGCGTTTTTGAAACCCGCTTGGTAGTATCCGCATTTTGTCGGAATGCGCTATTTGTAGCTATAGCGGGCCGGCGTAGCTCAGTTGGTAGAGCATCTGATTTGTAATCAGAGGGTCGGGGGTTCAAGTCCCTTCGCCGGCTCCACGCAAAACAAAAGGTGATGCAGGGGTGGTCGAGTGGTTAATGGCACCGGGCTGTAAACCCGGCGGGCTCACGCCCTACGTAGGTTCGAATCCTACCCCCTGCACCGGCAATGATTTGGGCGGGTGT
>JBKPQV010000360.1:0-9070 GCA_046734235.1 Acidobacteriota bacterium | reverse complement strand
TGTGCAGCCCGCGCGAGCAACAAACTCGCAACATTCGTGCACGCGATTAGTAAAACGAACGCTACCGCAGCAAACAAGATCGACAACAACTGCTTGACGTTGCCGACAATCTGGGTATGAAGCGAAATTACGTTTGAACCCAGGCCGCCATTGGTATCGGGAAAGTCATGTTCGAGACGTCTTGCAATTCCCGCAATGTCTGATTGCGCCTGCGATAGAGTAGCGTTTGGTTTTAGCCGGCCTAGAACGTTAATGAAGTGTGCGTCACGTTCATGGCTCCAATCGTTGGTGGGAAACTGCGAAATCAAACTCATCGAAACAGCGTTGCGGTCACGGCCGAGTACCCACAGATCAGACTGAACTGGATACTTGAACCCCGGAGGCATCACACCGATCACGGTGTAAGAAGCTTCATCAATTGTGATGGCTCGACCGACGATGCCTTTGTCGGCACCAAATCTTCTTTGCCATAACACGTCACTTATGACCGCGAGGCGCTTGTCTTGCTGTTCGTCGTCCGCCTGTTGAAACGTGCGTCCAAGCTGAGCAGTCACGCCGAGCGTGCTCATGAGATTGGACGTTACTGTAGATCCATTGATGCGTTCTGGTTGGCCGTCACCCGTTAAGTTGAAATTGCCATAAAACATCGCAGCCAAATCGCTGAACGTGGTGTTTTGCGCGCGAAAGTCCGTGAAGTTACCAGGAGCAACTGATCGTTTATCGTTGCCGGTGACGGTTTCCCAAACCATAACGAGCCGGTCCGGATCCGAGTATGGCAATGGACGAAGTACTACTGCATTAAGCACGCTGAAAATGGCTGTGTTTGCCCCAATCCCCAACGCCAGAGTAATGACCGCAACGATGGAGAGCAGCGGGCTTTTTAAGAGGATGCGAAATGCGAATTTGAGATCTTGGTAGATGGTTTCCATAGCAAATTTGGTCTTGGGCCTTTGGTCTTTGGTCTTTGGTTTTGGGCTCTGCGTGTTCTGAGACCAAAGTCCAAAGACCCAAAACCAAAGACCTAAAATTTCATTCACACCTCAACGCAACCAAAGGATCGACTTTAGTCGCACGTCGAGCGGGGAGATAACAGGCCAGCAGGGAGACAATCGTTAACAAGACACTAATTCCGATGAACGCAAGAGGATCGGTTGCACTGACTTCATAAAGCTGCTGCGTATCGATAAAACGAGCCGCAAGCAGTGCTAGACCTACTCCAAGGACAACTCCCGTCAGCGTCAAAACCAATCCATGTCTAAGCACGAGCAAAATGACGTTGCGTTGCTGTGCTCCGAGAGCAATCCGAATCCCCATTTCACGCGTTCGACGACCAACCATCCAGGCCATCACGCCGTACAACCCGATGCTTGCCAGTGCCAAAGCCACAATGCCAAACACACCTATTAGAGTTGATGCCAGTCGCGTCGCTGCGAGCGTTCCGTCAATTTGAGACGACATAGACGCGGTATCTCTCAGGTCCAAACTCTGGTCAAAACTCAATATTTCGTTACGAACACTGGCAGTCATGTCGGCAGCGGAGGAGTTGGTCCTCAAAACGATGTTGGTGTAGGAGTCGTAACCGCGTTGCAAGGCTGGCAAATCGAAGTGCGGGAGTGAAGCCTCAGTCAGATCGTGAATTTTGACATCACGCGTAATTCCGACAATCTCCATTCCAGGGGAATTAGTTTTTGGCGTCACTCGTTTGCCGAGTGCATTTTCACCAGGGAACAGCCGACGGGCTAATGCTTCATTAATAATTACAACCTTTGGCGCTCCTTCACGATCGAATTCGTTAAAACCGCGACCAGCCACGATCTTGATGCCCATCGTTTCGTGATAGTGTGGTCCAACCACATTTGAATCAAACCCCATTTCTTCGTTTGGCATTGGCTGACGACCTTCAACGAAAAGACTGCTAACGGAACGACTACCGCTGAAAGGCATTACCTGGCCGTAGCTCACACTTTCGACACCAGGGAATTTAGCTAGTCGTTCCATGATCTGTCGCTGCAGTCCAGCGCCACTCGTTTCGTCGTACTTTTTCTCATCAAGCTCTAGTGGAATAACGAGTAAATTCGTCGATTGGTAACCGGGATCAATAGCCAGGAGATTGCGGAAACTCTTGACGCACAGGCTCGCACCAATAAGGACCACGATTGCGAGTGCCAGCTGGGAAACCACCAACAGACTGCGAAACGTAAAACGTCGTTCCCGGCGATTTCCCAGCCCAAGGTCATCCTTCAATTGGGGGAGAACGTCGGTCCTTGTGCTTTGCCAGGCTGGAAGCACACCGAAGAACAATCCCGCCAGGAGCGTGGCCGTGCCGCTGAAGAGGAGAACTCGACGATCGAGAGTTGTTCCCAAAAGTGAGCTGGCAAGTTCCAAACGTTGACTCTTCACCAGCAAAGCAACAAACCATGGCGCTATCAGGAGCGAGGCCGCTCCACCAGCGAGCGCGAGAATCAAGCTTTCGCAGAGAAGCTGCCTCGCAACTCGCCATGTGTTGGCGCCAAGCGACACGCGAATAGCCACTTCCTTGCGTCGGCTCAATCCACGGGCTATCAGGAGTCCCCCAATGTTTGCGCAGGCGATAACGAGGACAAGCAGCACCACTACCATCAAAAGTTTTAAGGGTGAGGCGAAGCGTTTCCGTAACAGTGAGATACCCTTGCCGCCAGGTTCAAACTTGATGTGCTGCTCGCTAAAGGGCAGGCCCTTTGTAATTGTTCCTTTGGGCGTGTTTGCTTCTCTGATTTGTTGCGCCAGGACATCGGTCTGCTTCTCTGCCTGGTTGATCGACAAGTCTGGTTTGACTCGTGCGAGTACATTTAAAAAGGCGCCCCTTCTGTTTTCGATGAATTTTGATTGGGCCAGTTGGTTATGCATGAGCACCGGAACCCAAACGTCGGTTGGCGTTTCAAGCACCATGCCGCGGAAATCCGCTGGTGCGACACCTACAATCGTTAGCGGCACATCGTTGAGAGTTAACTGCTTGCCAACCGGATCATCATTAACAAATTTGCGCCGCCGGAAGGTATCGCTAATCACCACGACTGGCTGTGTACCCGGTGAACGATCCTCATCAGGAAGAAAAGTTCTTCCTCTGGCTGCGGTAACGCCAAGGAGATCGAAATAGTTGCCGGAAACATATTCACTTTGAACTCGCTCCAAACTATCGGCTGTCCCCAGTTCCAATTCGGTTCGCTGGAAGGCTAGTAGACCGGTTAGAACCGTGTTTTGTTTCCGATAATCGTCGAAGACAGGATAGGAAAAAGCATTGCTGACAAAGTGAGGGCTGACTGACACCGAGGTTACTAAAAAAAGTTGCTCGGGATTCTTTACCGCGAGGGAACGGAGCAAGAGCTTGTCAGTCACACTGAAGATGGCAGTATTTGCGCCTATCCCCAGGGCCAAAGTAAGAACCAGAATTACAGTTAACCCCGGACGTTTAAGCAACGAGCGAAGAGCATAACGGAGGTCATTCAGCATCTTTTTATCCCGTCTTTAGTAGCGGTGAACATTCCAATATCTATTCTTCAGTTGTTATTTCCTGGCTCTCCCGCAAGTCTATGATCGGCTGAGCACTTTGACACAACGAGCTTTCAGATCATGTCTTCAATTGGATCAGGTCGGTACCACCCTCGCGGTAGCGGTTGGGCCCTAGCTCGATCATATGAAGTAACTGATCTGGCCCACCCGCTACCGCGAGGGTGGTACCGACAATTGAGTGGCCACTCCCTAAAAGCAAAACGGAAGTGGCAGTTGAAAAATCTCAAATGAAACATGGAAATGACTGGGTTCCTTACCCAATCTGCTTGTTCTTCAAAAGCGCCGATAGCACTCTGCCACGCTCATAATCAGACTTAATCGTCTCCACCACCTTCAGGAATGCTTCTTTTAAACGCGTATCGCCCGCGTAATTACTGGAGACATCAAGCAGAAACGAGGCCTTCTCGTAATCGGATTGGATGTTGGCCGCGGAATCCAACATTCGATTTAACACTTCGGCGTTAAGGTTTCGATTCTTGATGAGCGCCGTTAAGGCACCGCGACGTTCATAGTCGGAATGAATGGAATCGATCGATTGAAAAAACACTCCTCTCAACGACGCATCATCCAGATACATTGCTGCTACTTCCTTCAACACGCCAGACTTTTCGTAATCAGACTTAATGCTTGTTGTTGAAGTTGCTACGTGCAACAACAATGCATGACTGGCTGGGTTCTTCTGGAGCACGGTCTTTAACACTCGAGCTCGTTCATAGTCAGACTTAATCGTTGCGACTGCTTCAAAGAAAGCAGGCACAGCCGGTTCTTTACCGACCAGCGTTGGAGCAACACCTATTAACAATTGAGCCTGTTCGTAGTCCGAGGAGATCTGTGCTGCCATCTTGTGAAGTACATCCTGGAGGGTCGCAGTATTTAGATTGCCAAACTTAACCAACGCTTCGAAATACAAGCGCTTCGCATAGTCACCCTGGATTTGATCAATTTCCGCGAGGACTCCATTAACTCCATTTTGGCGGAGCATTGTTTGGACCCGTTTTTCCGCATCAATGCCACCCTGTCGGACAGCGTGAAGAACAATTCTGGCGATCCAGGCACGAGCATCGTCATCGATCGTTTGCGCTTTCCCATTCACGTAATAGAAGCGATTCAACTGATCGCCACGATCTCGACGTACTTCATAACGACGTGACACTCGATCGCGCTCTTCTTCGATCTTGACGTAGCCGCCGTCGCTCACGTCGCGTATGTCTTTGTAGTCGTCCGTAAACTCAGCCCGACCACGAATCTCCAACGTCTGCTTCAAGTCGTCGTCACTAAACTGCCAGCGCATCCTGTTATCCTGCTCGTCCTGGCTTATGTGCGTTGAGGTTCGAGTTTTGGTTGTTTTTTGATTCTGACTTGAGTTTTGACTTTGAGTTACGCCAGCGGTGAATGCAATAAGCAAACCCAAAAACAAAATGGTTGTTTTAAACATAAGAACTCCTTAGCTTTGAAGTGTCCGATATGCTTTAGCTTGTCGGCTCCGGGGCGGTAGCCCGACTGTCAAGGAGGGCTCACTCTGGAGTTATCGATCGACGATCGCTGAGCCCTCCTTGACAGTCGGGCTACTGCCCCGGGGCGACAAGTTGAAAATATCGGACACGCACAATCACTCGTATCGCAATGCCTGCAGTGGATCGACTTTAGTCGCCCGTCGAGCTGGAACGTAACAAGCCACAATCGTTATCAGAAACGCTCCCGCAGAGACGGCGGCAAAAATCACTTTGTCTGTCGCCTCCACTTCAAACAACAACGTCGTCATCAAACGCGTTAATGCGAAAGACGCTGCCAATCCAAGTCCTACGCCGATCAGCCCCAATATGACTCCGTGCTTTAAGATCAAACCAAGAACATCTCGATTCTGCGCACCCAACGCGACCCGAATACCGATTTCGTGCGTTCTCTGGGTGACTGAATAGGAGATCACTCCATAGATACCAACGGCTGCCATCACCAGGGCAACTACTGAGAAAACTGTCAACAACATCGTGCTGAACCGAGATCGCGAGACTGAGACCGACAACAGATCTTCCATCGAACGAACATTACTGATCGGTTGATCTGGATCGAGACCAGCTATCACGCTGCGCACCGCAGACGTAACGTTAGATCCTTCATCCTTCGTACGGATGACGAAGGTCATTCCTGCCCATACGAGCTCTGGGTGAGGCCAATAGGCCATTACCTCGGTTTTTTCATCAAGCCTTTGGTTTTTGACGTCGCCGACGACTCCGATGATCTCGCTGAAGTCGTTCTCTTCCTTCATGTAAATCTTGACGCGCTTGCCGATGGGATTCTGACCCGGCAGATTCTCCCTTGCGAACTGTTCATTGATAATTACGACATGACGCGGTTCGCGCGCTTCCTGGGGAGTAAAAAAACGGCCCTGTTTTAGCGGAATCTGCATTGTTTGGAAAAAGTTCCCACTCACTACAGACGACCCAGTCTCCAGTTCCTGACCGGCTGCCCGCTTTGGCTCACCTTCAACTTCGACAATCGTGCCGGAGTGCAACGTCGTGAATGGCAGGGCATCAATAGCGCCAACATCTTCCACCCCAGGCAGAACTTTGATCTGCTCTACGGCCCTACCAAAGAAGTCGAGGGCTTTAGCATCGGTGTCATATTTGCGTAGGGGCACATTCACTCGCATCGTCATTAAGCCCTGGGGTTTAAATCCGGGATCCACTGACTGAAGTTTCTTGAGACTCTTAATCAACAAGCCGGCGCCAATCAAAAGCACCAGGGCAAGGGCAACCTGAGTTACCACAAACAAGCTGCGGAACTTGTGAGTTGATGAGCTCCCGCCAACGTTCTTGCCACCTTCCTTCAACGACGCTTGCAAGTTAAAACGCGAAGCTTCGATCGCGGGAACTAGACCAAAGACGATGCCGGTCAATAAGGAGACACCCAACGTAAACAAAAGCACTGGAAGACTGACTTGCACGTCTCTTAATGAGGCAAGCGAGGGTGGGGCTATTGCTACCAGCGCGCGCGTCCCCCACCATGCGAGAACCAAACCGAGAACGCCGCCTATTGCCGAAAGCAACACACTTTCAGTCAACAGCTGTCTGACGATTCGTGAGCGACTGGCTCCAAGGCCAGTACGTACAGCAATCTCTTTTCGTCGTGAAGTTGCGCGAGAGAGCAAAAGGTTTGCTACATTGGCGCAGGCGATCAAAAGAACTAACCCAACCGCTCCAAGAAGTATGAACAGTGGTTTGCGAATATCTCCCGTGAACTGCAAGCGAATCGGTACTACGCTCACACCCCACCCGGTGTTGAAATCTGGGTACTGCTGACGAAGTCGAGCACCGATGATGTCCATCTCTGACTGCGCTTGAGCGGCAGTCACTCCGGGTTTCAGCCGTGCAACCGAAGCGGCAAAACGCCCTTTTCGTTGAAGTAGATCTTGCGCTGGCACCCACGGGCGCCAGATTTCAGCCGGCTTCCCGGTTCTCGAATTCTTCGCTACGTGCCAGGTAAAACCTTCAGGCATGACACCAACGATTTCATGAGGGAGATCGTTCATCATGACTTTGCGTCCGATGACGGACTCATCGCCTCCGAAGCGACGTTGCCAGAGTCCATAACTGATAATCGCTACGTTGGGTGCGTTCTCTGCGCCTTCTTCAGGAGCAAACAAGCGACCTCGAAGTGGTTTGGCACCGAGGAGTGGCAACAGATTCGTAGTTCCGATTTGGCCAGGTATCTCTTCAGGAACGCCAACACCTGTGAGGCTTACGCTGCTGTCAAAGTACACCGCCATATCGGTAAAGACGCTGTTCTGTTTCTTCCAGTCAGTGAAGTTACCAAGGTTAATAGAGTTCTGATCATTCCCTTCTCGCTTCTCCCAAACAGTGACCAACTGTTCCGGATTTTGGTAAGGCAATTTACCGAGAATGACTGCGTTCACTACCGAGAAGATTGCCGTATTCGCGCCGATCCCCAGCATCAGGGCAAATACGGCGATAAAACTCACACCCGGATTTTTCATAAGCATCCGGAAGCCGAAGCGGATATCGGAAAGGATGGTGTTCATGGCTCGCTCATTTCAGATTTAAGATTTCAAATTTCAGATTGAATTCTGTCCTGCCAACGTACAGATTGGTTAGGGAAATTGGGTCCGTTATGTAAACACCACGTTCAGATCGCTGATGGCACTAAATGCCGATCCCAGACAGCTCAAATTGACGTGAAATCAATCTGCAATCTGAAATCTTAAATCTGCAATCGTCGGCCCTTACTCGCACCTCAACGCTTCAATAGGATCCACTTTGGCTGCCCGTCGAGCAGGCAGATAACACGCCAGTAATCCAATCCCCGCCAGCAACACTGCCACTGCCACAAAAGTCAGCGGATCCTTTGTAGTCACACCAAACAGCAAACTCGCTACGATTCGCGTTGCGGCAAAGGCACCGATCAAACCAATTGCTAACCCGATCAAAATCAGTAGAAAACCTTGCTTCACAACCAGAGCCAACACATCGCGGGTCTGGGCACCTAGCGCGACCCGAATTCCAATCTCATTAGTTCGTTGGGCTACGGAATAACTCATCACGCCATAAAGTCCGACGATCGTCAGCACCAGGGCCACCGCAGCAAAGATCGCAAGAAGAGTGGTGTTAAAACGGGGCGTAGCGACAGAGGAGGCAAGGTATTCATCCATGGTCTTCACCACGAAGATGGGCACGTCTTTGTCGAGAGCGCCAACCTCACGTGTCGCCGCAGTTATTAACGAATGCGGATCAACGTCCGTCTTGATGACGGCGATCAACTGATTAAATGGAACCTGGGTTTCGGGCAGGTAATATGCAGGCCTCGATTGAGTATTCAATCCGCGATTCTTGACATTACCTACAACACCGATAATTTCTTTGAATTCCGATTTTTCATTATCAAAGGTTGATATGCCAGGCTTCAGCCGTTTGCCGAGGGGATCCTCACCGGGAAAATGTTGTTTAGCAAATTCTTCGCTGATGATAATGACTTGAGCCGTCTTATGTTGGTCAAACTCATTAAAGTCTCTTCCCTTGATAATCGGGATTCCCATTGTTTTGAAGTAACCAACGTCAACAATGAAGACATCTCCTGATGGTTGATCTTTTTTCGCCACCGGACGTCCGTCGATCTCAAATGAAATGCTGAAGCGATCGCCACTGAGTGGTAATGGTAGTATCGCACTCGCTGACTTCACTCCCGGAAGCGTTTCGAGTCGCTTGCGAAGCTGCGCAAAGAACTGTGATTGTTTCTCACCGTCGTACTTAGTATCAGGAACCCCCACATTAAAGGTACGTACATTGTGCGGATCTAAACCGGGATCGACGCGCTGTAAACGCCAGAGACTTTGAATTAATAAACCTGCGCCAACAAGCAAGACCACTGCGATGGCCAGCTCGCTAACAACTAAAACATTGCGCACGCGATTCTTTCTTGAGCCACCACCAGCACCGCGTCCTTCTTTCAGTGATTCAGTAAGTTCAGTCTTAGAAGAATGAAATGCAGGCACAACGCCAAAAACAAG
>JBKPQV010000359.1:0-19187 GCA_046734235.1 Acidobacteriota bacterium | reverse complement strand
TCGCCGACCCGAGCGCCTGAGTTGAGCACCGCTGGGCCTTTCGTACATGACAAAACTGCATTCGAACCTAAACGGTTTCGCTGAGGCGAACTTGGCGCATCCAATTCAGGTTCACATGACAAACTCAATGCTGGTGGGTCTCCAATGATCATGTTCAAGCCCACAATCGATTGACTGCCGACTTGAACACCTGCATCAATCAAACAAAGTTCGTAACTCACATGCGCCGGCATTTCCGTTTCGATAGCGCGACGCAAGAGACTTTCGTCTGCGGCCGTTCGCACCCAGGCAGCCGGTACGTAAACGCGAAATCGATGAGCAAAGTGATGGAAGATGTCGCGTTCCGGATCGCCTGTGGAAACAAGTTCGACTTCTCCTTCCGTAGCAAACACTCCGAGCTGCAACCGCTTAACAACACCATTGCTCCAGAGTGGTTTGCCCCCGGGACCAAGCGCACCGGCACCGCTTTGCGACAAGATGAGAAACTGTCTTTCCTGGTAACCTTCGACAAACGCAGGAAACGGCGTTGCCTCGATTTCTTCCGGCTTCAATCCAGCAAAGTTCGCTAGATAAGCACGAACGTAATCACGCAATGCCGAGACAGTTCCGCGATGGGGATAGATTTTGGGCACCGCTTGCAATAGCTTTCGATTCTGTTCGGGTTTCCATGAACCTTCGAACGGAACTCCAAGGATGCTCGCCAGGTAATTCATGGCGGGTCCTTCGGGAACAGAGTCGGTATCAAAAAACTTTTCCGACTCTTCGATCTTGCGATCAAACTCGTCCCACTCTGTTTGGAAGATCGACAGAAATCGTTCGAGGAATACTCGTGTAGGTTCGTCCCCGGAAAAGAGCGGAGGCAGATATTCGAGGTACGACTCACGCGGATAATGAACGCGCAAGCTTCGAATGATCGGTGTGGCAAAGCCGTCGCCACTAATCCTGAGCGCAATGGTCAAAAACTGGCCCGGCACACTCTGAATCAAGAATTCTTCGGTTGTTATGTGCTTTCGGCCGCCGGTATCGGGCGGTGGTTGAGTTGGCGCAATTATCGTGTGAGCAATTACAAGTCGGGGATCATTACTAACAACCGGCGCCTCATCTTCTTGCTTGTATGAGAAACTAGCGATTTCGATCATCGTCCCCGGTGGGAGCTGCTCGATCTCAATCTCCATCCGATGCCATGAACAATTGTATAGACGACTATCGATAGGCTTAGTCAAAACAAATCCGGTCTTCTCGTACGACTGTTCGTTTGTGATCGGTTTTGGCTTTGGCTTCGGCGGAAAGTCTTCGGCGATTAGAGTTGGCGGCCAGCTAGACGTTCGCTCCCCCAAAAACTTTCCGTGACGGTCGTAGGCAAGTGCTTTGGGCTTCCTGGAGTCGTGAATCAATAGACAACCGGTTGAATCTACGCTCAGGCGTGACCACTCCGACTCAAAATCATCGGATCGGAATGCAAGCGAGATCGTTTCTCTACCAAACGTATGAAGGTAGACCGATTGATGTGCGCTATCCAAAATGAAGACGCACTTGTCGTTTCCAACGATATCAACCGGATTCCACGCGTTGTCGTCAGTAGCAGGAACATGCACACCGGTTTCGTCTCGACATACCCACCTGTGTCGTAATTTTCTGTTTGCATAGACGGTGATGTCGCGACTTACAAGATCAATGAGATAGACCAGCCGTTGAAAATCGAATCGGAAGACCTGTCTCTGAGTTCTGATTGTTGTTGGAGTGGTCTCAGTATCTTTCTCACGAAGAGACTTCAGAGAAAGCCTCCCGTCTTCGTTTTGAAGAGCAGAGATCAGCTGCTCGCGCCAGCCATATTTGACGCCCAGCAAAATTGATTTTGGACTCACTGCTGCCATGCCTTTAACGATCTGTTTCCGGTTTCACCACGATCAGGTGATCTTCGCCGTAGAGCATTTCTGAGCCTGAAATAGCAATCTGCTGGTTCAGGCCTTCGAAAGGTCGACCATCGACATAAATGTTCAGGTTGTTGATGGAAGTAATATTTGAATCGGCGTCGAGAATTACTTTGAAGATCTCGCTCGCATGCAGATCCTTTCCAAACTGTCGCGTGCGTGGATCCAGTAGTTTCTTCAAGGCTGCTTTGACACTTCTTGCCACAGCATCAAAAGATGCATTCGCTTTTGCGCCGAGATACGCCTCAATGCGAACCTGTCTGTATTCCGGTCCGGTAACGTAGACCTCTGTTGTAATCAATCGGCGAGGCTCAAGCTGAGCGCAGACGGCGTGTATCAATTCACTTGATGGTTTCGGAGGAGTGCCCCCAACATCGGGAACAATCACAACGGTCACAGCTCCCGGTACTGAAACATTTGTGAAGTCCGGATGAGTGTTGACTAGCGAGACAACGTTTTTCACACCGCCGACTTCACGGGCAAATGATTCGAAGTCGTTTGCCGTAATAGCCCGCTCGCGTCGTTTTACAATCGACGGACCTTCAATCAACAACTCGTCGAGTGTTTGTTCGTCGGTACCACCAACCGCAGTGCGCTCATTCGTAATTCGATCGATGCCTTCAAGTTGGGTTAGCGGATTCTTTATTGAACCGACTCCAGCCTGGTTAGCCCTGAAGGAGCCGCCATATCTAAAAGAATCAGCAATAATCGAAGCGCTCGCGGCAGGAACCAGACCGTGCTTGCCATCGCCAAAACGGATCGAGCCTTCAGTTGCGTTTAAAACGAAATGGAGATCGTCCTCGCCTGAGGCAAGAAAATCATCAACGCGCTTCCAGGTTTCCGATTGTCCGTTTGCTTCGGTTGTGATCTTGACTGAGTCAGCTTGCACCGGACGGAAAGGCAACAAGAAATCCTGCTGTGGTTCTCCGTCACTCACACCGAGAATGCTCCCGGTAACAGTGACCAAACTTTCAGCAGGAACAGTGTTCGCGCGAATCAGATCGATCTCTGGTCCCTCGGCGCCGGGATACACTCCTTGCTCCAAGCGAACGCGAATCCAGTACAACGGCGTTGGATTAAGACGAGGTTCACTTGATGGTTCAATCTCGAGCGGGCCTTCAACGCGAATGTAACCGTCCCGCGTAAACGCCGACGACTCATCGACAAAGACATTCAAACGTTCCCAGTCCGCGCCATCACGTGGCCGGTATTCCCAAACGAGCGCGACAGGTGGTGGCGGAATTGGATCATCAGATCTTTGCGGTTGCCCTGCTGTTGCTTCGGAAGGAAGAAACACACGGAAAGACATTTCGTCGGGAAAGATTCCAGAAGTGGCTTCGATTACCTGGAAGCCCAGGTAGAGAGCGCTATCGATCTCTCCAAACCAACCGAGTGGTCTGAACTTTGTGCCGGCCTTCTCATTGGCCGCAGTAAGGTTTACGAGCGAACCGGCTTCTAAAACTCCAACTACCGCAAGCGGAGCTTTGATTGGATCGAGTGGACGCAAAGTTTCGAAGATCACTGCTGGTCCACCGTCGGGAATCTGCGCTGACACCTGCGTTCTTTCGGGAATCGATTGCGGTATGCCGGTAGCCTTCGGAAAGAACGTCAGATGCGCGGTTGCAGGTTTCGCCGGTCGAAGTTCCTGACCCAGCAACTTGAGAAACTTGATGTAATTCTTGCGCGGGATCTGATTCATCCGTACCAACATCATTTCTGACAGCCAGGCGAAGAGCTGAAGCAAAGTGATCCCGGGATCGCTCTCGTTGTAGTTGGTCCACTCCTTCGTGTAGCGAGGAATTCGTAACCGAAGATCACGGTACAACTCTTCAAACGTTCGATCGTCGAGCTTTGGTTCTTGTTCCGCGAGTGGCATAACGCCTGTCCTATTGCTGCTGGGGTCCTTCAGTCAGGAAGAACGGGTAAACCAGATTGAAAAATGAATTGTTTGAACGGATGCGATAGTCAACGTGGATGTCCATTCGATTTTGCTGTTCGTCAGGGGCTTCCACGCGCACGTCTAAAACATCGATGCGTGGTTCCCACCTCGTAAGCGCTTCTCTCACTCTCTCCTTCACAAGCCCCCTCAAAGCGACCGTGTTTGCTTCGCCAACGAGTTCATAAATCCCGCAACCAAATTCCGGACGCATCTGACGTTCGCCAGGACTCGTGCCCAACACGATCTCGATTCCTTCGATTACAAGTTCCTCGCCCGACGCAAAACGGAGTGTGCCGTTCGCATCAGGTCTTGGAGGAAATACCCAACCTGTTCCTAGAAATTCTCGCTCTTGTTCAGCCACCGATGTTCACCGTTCCGACTGCGACAACTGTGCCCACCGGCGCGTCGACCGGATCGTTACAAGTCAACGCCGTATCTCCGGCACGAGCTGCTGCTTTGTTGTTAATCATCACAGTCGCGCTTCCTTTAATGATCGTCGCCTTGTTTGAAGGCGGGTTAACAAAGGTTCCACCGATCGGTATATGAGGCGGTGTGTTTGTCGCTGTGCTATTCAATGTAGCCGCCGGCATTCCCATGATGTTCACATTCGAACTCAACGATCCGTCGATGAGTCCGTTGTACGGATGTGGCACTGGAACCGGAGACGTTGGTCCCGGCGGTTGAATCAAATGGATATCAACCGCAACCACTTGATCACCTTGCTTTGCTGCCGGCGGCATCCTTTCCTCCTAGTTAATATTCACGACACTGCCCGAGATCTTCATCTCACCCGTTGCTTCGAGTTTCATGCTGCCTGAGGCTTTCACTTGAACGTCGATACCCTCGAGTTGTAAGTTGCCGGCAGCTGCTTTGATCTCGACGTTGCCTGAGTCGCAAAGAATCTGAATCTTGTCGCCTGACGTGTCGATGATGATCTTGTGTTTCTGATCTTTGTCGATGATCTCGATACGTTCAGCACTCTTAGTATCGTCAAACTTCAAGATGTGGCCGCTGCGCGACTTGATAAAGCGCCAGTTGTTTTCTTTTGCTTTGCCATCGTCAGCTGGCGGCGTATCGACTTTGCTCCAGAGCGCACCGAGCACATAGGCTCTACGTGGATCACCCATTTCAAAGGCAACTAAGAGCTCGTCATCAACTTCAGGACGAAAGAAAACTCCGCGATCCTTTCCGGCCATCGGCGCAGAGACTTTCGCCCAGTAACTCTCTTGATCCCCGAGATAGGGAAAGCGAACGCGCACACGACCCAGGCCATCCGGATCTTCCAGGTCAGTCACAACTCCGATCAGTATTCCGTTTTCGCGTTGCATTAGAGTTCCTCTCGACGACACTCAAACTGAGTTGTGTAGCCTCCGTCGGTTATCGCGTGCGTCGACTTTGTGACGAAGTACCGTCCGCTGAATCGGTCGCCCAACCCATCGATCTCGAGGACGACTCCAGATCTCAAATCGGGAAGCCCCACGGTCGATCCGGTCGCTTTCACCATGTCTTTCGCAATGCCTTCGAGAATTTCTGTCGCTACACGTTGCGCTTCCGCTTCACTCTCAACCGGCTTGGTCGCGATGATTTCAGCCTTGTCTTTGAAAGACTTGTCGATCTCTCCCTGGCCGCCGGCCTCACCCACGCCTTTCGTCTTAATCTGATCACGCGTGGCGGTGTATTCGATCTTTTTCTTCTGCACAGGGTCCCAACCGCGCACGATCACTTTGCCAACTTGATTGTGGGTAGTGAGTTCCGGCTGAAACTCGATCAACGATTTGCCATAAGACAATCGGTAAGACGTTTGACGAACTGAAGTCGATCTTTTGAATGTGAGTTTTGGTTTACCACCATTCGCGGGCTCATCGACGTAGAGGTCGTAGCCGATACGACGCGCACGTTCCATTAAGAAAATGATGTCGTACTGATTATCTTGAAAGAGATAGGCAAGTGCGGTTTCGTTAGTTGTTTCCGGATCAAAGTCCAAACCGAGTCGATCACCGATCGTCTTGGCTACCTGGCTGTCAGTCTGCTGTAGATAGGTCTGGGTCTCCTGCTTGGTCTTCAATTTGTAGAGCGAGTTGAGTCCACTGATTACCAGAGTTGATGGCGCGCCTGAAGGAAACGCGGGTCGTAGAGAAGTGATCTCGCCCTTCAACATCATTCGCAATTTGCTTTTGCCGTAGTAACCCATCCACAGCTCGATTCGTTTTCCTGGATCGAATAGCTGGGAATCGCTGTACTTGAAATCGCGCTTCTCTGCGTCCCAGTTGTTTATCGTGATGTCGAAACTATCGAACTCGGTGATGTTGTCGGTGTAAGAAACCGAAAGGATGTCTTTGATCACATCCTGACCTTGAGGCCGTCCTTCGATCTTTACTTCGAAGTACGGCACGTAAAAGTCCTGGTCCTTGTAGATGGGCATTGCCTGCGAAATTGCCATTACCGCCCACCTCCGGTTCGTTGAAAGACTTCAATCGGCGGAATCGTTATCTCTCGTCCTGGTGTCAACCTCCGCGGGTTGCTAATGATTTCAGCGTTTTCTTTGTCTTCGTAAATGCGTCGCCATTGAGTTGCATCGCCGTATTCTCGATACGCAATTAACGCTAGCGTCTCTGACCTCTTCACCATTCGCTTCTTACGGTGATCGGCCGATTGCAAATTGAGGCGTGTAAGTTGGTCTTCGAGTGTTTGATATTCCTTGAAGCCGACAGTAAGCGTGGCTCGCAAAGGTATGCCAAGAGGATTAAACAGCGTGAACTTTTGCGCGATGTTTTCGATGATCGCGCGGAAGTTAAGACCAGCACCCCAAATGAATCGAATTCGTGGCGGCGCATGCGTGTTCGACTGAATCTTTACCAGTTGGAATAGGGGTTCCGTGAGTGTGGTCACAGGAATAGCCGGACCTTCGCTCATTCCAAACTGGGTTGTATCGAAGAAGAGTTCCATCGAGAGTGTCTGCGTTTGACCGCGAACAAACTGCAGAATCGGGGAATCAATTCCGGGAATGGCAATCTCCGCAATCTGAGCGCCTTTAGTTATTGAATACTCAGTAGGATTGAATTGAACCGGAATGACGGGGGGTAGATTTGGGCCCCGGTCCAATGGATCAATCGCAATAATTGCTTTTGCTAACGCCATGTCTCGTCTCTACGTTCTGCCAACTTCAAATGGTGGCGCCGCCTGGCGCTTCAACTCAGTTGCTTTTCCCTTGCGCGTGGCGTCGCGGGCTTTATCTCCCATGCGCTTGAGGACTAACTGGACCAACATCTCTTTCTGCGCCTCAGTCAAAAATGAATCGGCATCAATAACGGTAACCTCGCTGAATAATTCTTCAATGTGTAACGGCACCTTGCCTGCTCACTTTCTCCGCTCTAGTCCCTGGTGTGCGAATTCCACAGTCTCAACAGCCAGATTGCTTTGCGCTGCGCTCAATTCGGAGCCAACCCACTTCGTCGGGAACGCCTGGAGCACCTGGTACTCCATTACCTGCGTTTTACCGTCGTGATCGAAAACAATGATGGTGGCATTGCGAAACTTCATCTTTCCGATCGAGATGTCGTGATACCAGTCCCAAAGCACCTTGTTGACGATCCCTCGTTTCAAAACCAACGGGGACTGTTTTGTTCGGGTAGCGAATTTCCATGTATGTGTGTTCATTCCGCCTTCCGCATAATCCTGAACCTCGGTTTCCATCTGTAGACCCGAGCAATCGCTAAATCCACCCGGCGGCAGATCGTCAAAACTGATCGTGAACCGAAAAGACGGGAACGGATCATTTCGTGCGGCACTACTAGGCATGCTGTTCTCTCGCTTCCCGAATCTGAATACCGTCTTTAGTAATACCCAGGATCACTACGACGAACTCGGCTGGATACGGTGGCTTGATTCCGATCTCACAAATCATGCGACCCTGATCTGTTTCGCTTGGCGGGTTGGTGGCTTCGTCACATCTAACCGAGTAAGCCTCTTCAGAGGTACCACCGTCTAACATTCCCTTGCGGAACAGATCCTCCAGAAACGAACGCACTACACGATCAATTTCACGCCACAGAAGTGGATTGTTTGGCTCAAACACAGTCCACTGCAGCGACTGGTCCAATGCCTTTTCAATCGTTGAGAGCAGACGGCGAACGTTGATGTAACGCAGCAACAGATCGCGCCACAGCGTGCGCGCACCCATTACGCGAACTCCGCGACCGGGCATCACGCGTATCGCATTGACGTTTGTGTCGTTGAGCTCCCCGTGATCTGTATCGTCCACTCGAAATCGCACATCACTTACAGCTTCGAGAACTTCGTTCATCGGTGGCTTGTGAACACCTTTGCGTTGATCATTGCGAGCGTAAATGCCGGCGACGTGTCCACTTGGTGGAATAGCGCGAACGAGGCCAGTCAAACGCAACGGATCCTCGACGAGAATCCAGGGATAATAGAGGGCTGCGAAACTCGACTCAGGGAAACCCTTGCGCCAGTTGATGGCCTGCGGTGGAACGGCGCGCTCGCCCGCTGCATCAAGAACGGCAAACCGGTAACGATGCTCCTGGGCATTCGCTGTCAGTGCAATTTGCAAATCCTGGATCTGATCGTCGCTAAACGGAGGCGGAAACTCTGTCGATTCAGGGATCGGCGCATTGGGAATTGGCTTAACACCTTCAACACAACAACAATTCAATGCCGGCGGCTTGAACTTTGGTGAGATTGGCAACTTGGGCATCAAATCGGGAGCAGCCACAACTCCGATTTCCGGTATGGATCCCAAATTCTCAAACGCTTCTTCAAAGTCAGCCGGTGTTAAGAATGTCAGTCCATCGGTTCCACCCTCGAGAAATGCATCCTCTGGAAGATTCATAGACACCTGCTCTTCGGATATCGTCAACAACGGAAATGCGAGTTTGTTGTCGATATCTTCCTGTGAGATCTGTAAGAGGTTATCGCGTGGAGCTGGTGGTCGGGTGAACGGCCCACGAAAGAACTGCTCCTGACCATCGGGAAAGCGAACTAATAAGGCAGTGACCGTATTGCTACTCAGGAATGGCCTAACAAAGATGCCATTGCCCCACGAGCCAGGGCTTCCCGCAACGACAGTTACCCCACCAAAATCTCTCGAAGCAGTTCTTGCCATCTGTTTATCGGCAACTCGCGAAACCCAGCACGTGCGCCCCCCATTAGCGAAAAAGCCATAGACGGAGTAGGCGAGATACGCCTGCGGAATATAGGTTCCAAACGTCGACACAAATTGGATCCAACTTTCGACACGAACCGGTTCCAAAAGTGGACCACGCATAGCAATGCCAGCGAATCCCGCAATGTCGCTGCGAGGAAGTCCAATGGTGAGCGGGCTAATATCACGCCGCTCGAAGTAAACCCCTGGTGTGTGATAGACGGTCAACGCTACGTCTCCAGTTCGAGACCTTCAATAGCTAGCTCCATTTCTTCAATTGCGATCTCGTTGTTCTTCGCATTAAAGGTTGGACCAGCCCACTTTGAAGGCCAAGCCTCGTAAAACTTCCAGACGAGAGCAGGATTTCGCGCTTCGTCGAGTAGTGTGATCGTGCCTGGTAGTCGCTGAGTCTTTCCGTCGATAACCTTCTTGCGCCACTTCCACAACTTGTCGTCTTTTGTGAAGCCTCGCTTCAAAACGAGTTGGTTATATTTTGTAAGACCAGGCTGTTTTGACATCGTCGTGTGTTGTTGGCCCTCGCGATATTCGACAATTGCATTCTCACCAGAGAGCCCACTGACTTCGGAGAAACCCGCCACCATTCCCTGAATGTCGACGATGAAATTAAAATTGGTGAAGGGATCGTTTCTGCTTGAAGTTCCAGCCATGACATTCTCTCCTTAGGATTGTTCAGCTTCCATGGTCTTCTGTGATATGCGGAAGATCACGAATTCAGCGGGTTTGACTGGCGCAATACCAATCAGACAGATGAGGCGACCGTTATCAATATCGTCTTGAGTCATCGTGGTGCGATCACACTTAACGAAGAATGCTTCGTCCGGCGTCGTACCCATCAGAGCACCATTGAGCCAAACAGTTCGAAGGAACGCGGAGATGGAAGTGCGGATCGAAGTCCAGGTCACTTCGTAGTTTGGTTCGAACACGGCCCACTGTGTTCCACGATCAATTGATTGTTCGATGAAGATGAAGAGACGTCTTACGTTGATGTACTTCCACATCGAGTCGGACGACATCGTGCGTGCTCCATAAACGCGAATGTCACGACCGTCCGGTCTGAAGTCGCGGATAACATTCACGCCTTTCGGGTTGAGAATGTCCTGCTCGCGTTTACCGAGTGTGAATTCCAAAGGCTTCTTGTTGCCGGTGAGGTCGCGAGTAACGATACCGCGTATCACTTCATTAGCCGGCGCCTTATGAACTCCTCTTTCGATATCAACTCGGGCGTAGATACCGGTTACATGACCGTTTGAAGGAATCAGGCGATGGCCTTCGGGAGTGTGGGGCGCAAGCACACGGACCCACGGGTAATAGAAGGCGGCGTAGGTCGTATCTCGCGGCGGACGAAGATTTGTGAAGTTGGAAAGATTCCCATCAGAACTGACCACTGCAAAGCGATCTTTAGTTCCTTCACAGGCTTGAATAATTTCTTCACGTAGACCACCAATAACAACTTCATCAGGGGCGGAGATTAGCGAAATGTCGCGGACCGCAAATAACCCAGCGAGACCTTTCTTGTCTTCAGGATTGACTGTGTTCGCATCGAGATATTCCGTAAGTGTCGCGGCGTCCGCAGCACCGTTTTGTAATTGCACACCCGGGAAGGCCACTTCATTTGGCTTCGCGGTACAGGAGTTAACCTTGATCAAGTTCGAACCCGCGTTGATTACAGACATCGCGTAGTTTGGATCTGTAGAAACAGCGGACAAATTGTTGTAGTCCTCAAAAACGTCGGGCTCAACTCGATTGGGATCACCGAGCTTCGTTAGGTCCGTAGGATCTACAAAATTTGGCGGAACTCCGTCGCGGTAATAGGCGATTTGAATACGAAACCAATCAGCGGTAGAAGAATTCGCAACCGCAACGCTTGCCGGCTTCACCGCGACAATACAATTGTTGCCCCACGTGCCTGGACCAATCGCTTCAACCACGCAATTGCCAAGATCATTACTGGCCGCAACGGCATTTGGACCAACCACACGCGCCACGAACAATCGCTGTCCGCCGTTATCGAAAAAACCGTGAACCGCGTAGGGCAGAAATACATTCTGGGAGGTGTTGGGTGGGCGGTCGATGTAGCCGCCATACCAACGATAGAAACTTTGCCAACTGGTCACGAGCGTTGGATGGAGCGGCCCGCGTTCTGTTTGACCTACGAAGCCGGCCGTGCTGGTGCTTACGCCCTCGATCGGTCGAGGACCAGTTTGAATCTCTTCAACATAAACTCCGGGTGCAAGATACTCAGGCATGTTGTTCTCCCTGCTCTCTTAGAGAGCGAAAGTCGGAACCACCGTTATGGCGTCCCGCACAATTTGTGAAAGCGCATTGCTGTTCTGCCCATCCGGAGCTGTCGCGGTAACAGTCACCGGGCCATTGGCCTGTCCTAAATTGAAATAGAAAAACCATTGACCATCCGATCGGGTTACCGACTCGCCCGGACCAATTGACGTCGTGATCTTCACTCCAGGGAATGGACGGCCATTCGCATGCACAACACTTCCGCGTAATCCCGTTTGTCTCAAACTGTTTTCCTCACCAAGCGTCATCTGGACGTTTGCGACGTTGTAGGGATTTACAGGCAAGTTGATAGCGACAGACACGATGAACTGATCGAATGGATCCGGCACTGGCACCGGATTGGGCTGCTTGTCGATAATCAACATAACCCAATTGCCGTTTGCGTCAGTATTGCAATTGGGGAAAACCTGAAAACGATTTGCAAATGCAGCACTCGCTGGAGGAACTAAAGTGACAGGAACGTTCTGTTGCGGTTGGCCACCGGCCGCGAAAACACTACCGCGCAGGATCGTTGCGGCCAGCTTTCGTTGAATGCGACGCTGATTTTTATCGATCAAAACGCTGAAGTCGGGAAATGGATAGTTTGGGCCCGGAACGAAGATTAGATCTCTGGCTGGATCGTAGACTTCCAGAGGCGGCCAGGTCAGCGCGACCGGATCGAGTATCTGGTAATAGTCGCTCTCAACACGACACTGATAATTTCCCGCAGCGAGTGTTCTGAATCCGCTGAGCTCGGGCGACCTTGTTGCGCCGTTGAAAAGAAAAAAGCCCGAACGGTTGGTCCAGGTGATCAACTCGAGTGGTGGGTCATAGACCTGCGCCGGCGGCGAGACGCGGCGCGTAACAAGAAAACTCACTTCACCGAGCACTCGTGGAATCTGACCCTTCGTGCTTCGCAATAAAGCAAAGCTGTCGATCCCGCCAAGCGCAAATGAAGGCGTGTGAGTAAACTGCTCGTATGTTCTCACTACAGCCATTCGTTAAACTCCAACCTCCTCCGGTAGTTCTTCAAATTTTGTTTCGCGTCCCTCGACGCGTCCGACCTTCAGGGATCTTTCGGAATCGATTCGCACAACCCGAACCTCAATACAGATAGAGAGTCGATACGGTTTTTGAAGTGCTTCCCAAACTTTCGCCAACTCCTCGATCGACCGTTGACAGATGCTGACGTGAATTTCCTCAACGTTATTTCCTGCATTAAGCGTCAGAATGCTGTTGTCGTAGATCACCTGTAGCGTACGACCCATCGTGATCTGGTTGTCTTCCTCATTCTGCTTCAAAGGTGTCAGCAGGTAACACAAATCCAATGGCAGCGGAGTTAAGCGATCGAATTCTTCGTTCTGAACTCTCACGTTCGGAACGTTCCGCAGGTGTTCGTTTGGTGTAACCTGGTATAGCCATAGTGACAGCGTCGTTTGTGATCCCTGATCGCCTGGATTAACAAGGACGATATCGTTAACACCCAATCCCTGTTGGAGAAGAGTTCGCAAAAGTTTGCTTACGTCATTTATTACAGTGCTTGAACTCATCGTCTGCGAAAACTTCTCCCTCTTCGTCGCGAATGTCACCAAAGCGGCGCGAGTATTCGTTGAGGGCTTTCCACAACACCCTCACCAAACGTCGCGCGCCGATTGGCGACGTGATAATCCGGTTGTAGACTTTAGTCCTTTCATCGGCGGCGCCAACCTGTCCGCAATCGAGGTAGAAAGCAACAAAGTCATGCCCGACTTCAAAGTAGTTGGCATACTCACCCTTGCCAAGATACGAGCGATCGATATCTTCGTGGTCCATGCTCCCGACTTCTTGTTCAGGTCTAGTGATCAGTCAACCGGCTTTTGATTCTGAACTGGACTCTTGTGAAGTCTTGTCCTTAGGGGGAGGTGGAACGGGAAACGGATCCGCAGCAATCGCTTTCAGAATGTTTTCCCGCCGTTTCGCCTTTGCGTCCTCGTATTCCTTCTTCTTCTTTTGTGCGTCCGCAGTCTTCTGATCGAGAGTCACCTTGGCTTGTCGAACGGCCTCACTTTTTTCGACTTCTTTCTTAGCGATCCCCTCAAGCCACTCGTTGAATTTACACGGCACGGGCGGCACTTTGAGGTTGGGACATTCTTCGAACTGATTGAGGAACCAGGCACCGCGATAATTCTTCGCGTCGACTGCTTTGGTGCTTTGCGTTTGGATCTCGTCGAGTGCTTTTTGCGCGTCTTGATACTTGGTCAGTGCTGTCTTGTATTCGGCATCCTGATCGTCAAAAGCGTTCTGAGCTACAGTTAGTATTTTCTGAAGTTCAGGAAGTTCATCTCTTGCGTCTTGCCAGGCCTTTTTCAACTCGTCGAGATTCGGGGCGCAATAAACGATCTCAGCGATTCGTTTCTTCTCGGAAGGCGTGAGTTTGCTGTCTAATAATATCTTGAGATCGTCAGTATAGGTCTCCGCTGCCTGCTCCTGACGCACAAGACTGTCGTACTCTTTTGCGTAATCCTTTTCGGCCTTAGCAACGTCGTCGCTGAGCTTTTTGTACTTGGCGAGAGCTTCCTTCTTAGTGTCGCGTTCCTCCTGGTTGGCTAAACCTTCCAGTTGTTTGATTTCGTCGTCGAATGGACGCTTGTCGCAGTTCTCAGGAGGAGGAGGCGGAACCGGATCGGGCGTTGGATCGCCGCAAGGATTTTCTGGTGGTTCGGGCTTACCGCAGTCTCTCGGGGGTTTTGGTTCGCCGTACCCACCCTCAGGAGGTTTTGGTTTGTCACCGTAATCGCCACCCTCAGGAGGCTTTGGTTTGTCGCCGTAGCCGCCACCCTCAGGAGGTTTTGGTTTGTCGCCGTAGCCGCCACCCTCAGGAGGCTTTGGTTTGTCACCGTAGTCGCCACCCTCAGGAGGTTTTGGTTTGTCGCCGTAGCCGCCACCCTCAGGAGGTTTTGGTTTGTCGCCGTAGCCGCCACCCTCAGGAGGTTTTGGTTTGTCGCCGTAGCCGCCACCCTCAGGAGGTTTCTGACCGTAATCTTCTTTTGGAGGTTCTGAATCTTTACACGGCTTCTGTTGCGCGTCGCCCATCGCAAAATCTCCTTCGTTAGAGAGGAATCGAGTTGTGCTTTCCCTTCCCTAGCACAAATTGGGCCAGTGCACGAGAACTACGAAAAGATAAAAAGTGCCCGAAAATAAGAGTGGAAAGACATGAACTCAGTTGGGGTTTGACAAGTGTGTAACAGCGATCTGTTACAGGTTGTCAATGGCGATGAAAATCAAGGCAGGAACTCGCAAAGCGATGTAACGCACAGCGGGCATTGAGTGTTACAAATGGTACACGCTGGGTTCTCCTGGATAAGGTCAGAACCATCTTCGCGGCAACGGGTGGACCCTGCTATGACTTCAGCGTATTTGTTGGACCACTACCGCGAGCAAACCCGTCTAAGTGCCTCCGTGCTCTTAAGTGACAGAGAGACACGGAGACACAGAGATCGGACGGAAAATTGACTTACCTACAACTACCGCAGTCTCCCTTCCGCTGATAGTCGTTATAAACCCTCAAGTCGCGGCGATATCCTTCAACAATATCGAGGATGAACTTGATGTCCTGATCCTCCATATTTGGATAGCGCTGATACGCTGTCGACACTGAAGCATCCAGGGCATTGAGCGCCTGAGCAAAACTGCCACGTTGGGCCAGACTCTTCATCTCTGAAAGCGAATTCGCAAGCTCCGCAATCGTGTAGTTCTTCTTGACCTCGACGTCCGCAAGCAGATCACATGAATCGCTTTCTGCCGGGACGAGACGAAGATCCTGTACTTCCTCAACATTACATTTGCGCTTCACATCGAAGTAAGTCAGTCGGACCTTAACTGGAGCTGGATTACTTACTGAATTGGTGTAAAACTTTGCCATTACCACCTGAGTCAACCCGTTGTTCATATCATCCAGATCAATAGTGACACTTGAGCCGGCCTGTCGCGGCGCGTACCCGTAGATTTTCTCGAGCCGCAAGCCTGGGCCATATTCGATCTTCACCTGGACGTTCTTGGCAACCGAAGAAACCAGACTCTGAACCTCGTTTACAAAAACCTTATTGATGTCTTTGTAGTCGGAAATGAAGTGGTAGAGCCCACGCCCTGAGCGCGCCAATGTGCGAAGAAGATCGTTGTTGAGATCGAGTCCGACACCGATGGTCGAAAGATCGATACCCTGCCTGTTAAAAGCGGCAGATTCGGCTGCGATGCGAGCGGGTTCGACTACACCAACATTGGCAATACCGTCAGTCAACAGAATGACTCTGTTAGTTGCACCGGGCCGGAAATTTTTCTTTGCCTCTGCGTAACCAAGCATGAGACCACTATGAAGATTGGTTCCGCCATCAGGCACCAGGCAATCGATGGCATATCGCAACGTTGATCCATCGCCGACGCGGCCCGCGGCATAAAGGACGCGCGGTCCGTAATCAAACGTAACGATCGACACACAGTCGTCGGGTCGCAGGTGGGTAAGCATTGCCCGCAGACCGTCTTTCACTCGCGACATCTTGTCGTCGTCTTTCATGGAACCGCTTTTGTCGATCACCAGCACTAGATTCAATGGGCTCAAGTCGGTTCGTTCGTTCACCTCCGCGGTTGTAAATCCGATTTGCAGCACTGCCTCGCGCAACGAACGAGAGACTTCTGAGTTACCCCAACGTGTATCCATTGCGACAGCCTGGCCCGCCTTCGGCAGGGGGAGCCGGTGCTTGTGGTAGTTCACAAATTCTTCGACGGCGACTTCTTCAGGAATCTTGAAGACGGGAGGTGGAGCGCTGTATACGGGATACGAAGTTGAAGTCGGGTAAGAGGTTGATGTTGGGTAAGAGGTGCTGGTGGAAGGAGCTGGCGTATAGGGACCAGAGTTAACAATGGCTCGGCTTCGCGAAACTGAGGCTGCAGATCCGGATTGCTGAGCCGAAACAGGTGTCAAAGCAAATAGACAGAGCGGTACCAACACGAGGACCTCGAAGAAACGATAGACCTTCATCACTTTCTCCTATTTGTTTTTTGAACTGTTGGCTTGTGGGGAGCTAAATGCTTGTTCTCGTGTGCAGAGATTCAGTGAAGGTGTGTTTTAGTTGCTTGGCAGTTAGAAAATTTTTGTCTCTTCACAGGGCAGCACCGCTGACAAAAATCCCCCCACTGCCGTGTGGGGGATTCTAAGCTTACCGTTGAAGCGTTCTTTGGTAGAAAGGACTTGAACGATCCCCACACTGCCGTGTGGGGAATTTTGTTTTGACACAAAGCAAACATCATAGCAACCACGGGCGTTCTGTATGCAGCTTCAAGATCAATTCGCCGAAGATGGTGTTGGCCCACGCAAACCATGACCGGGTGAATTTCTTCGGATCATCCTTATCAAATGCCTCATGCATGAAACCCGTTCCTGCGTGTGTGTTCTTCAACAATCGCAGGCAATAAACGATCTCTTTGTCGTCTGTGCTGGTCAACGCTCGCATTATGATTCCCAAGGGCCAGATCATGTTGAGGCCCACGTGCGGACCGCCGATTCCCTCACCTGCTTTGCCCTTAAAGAAGTAAGGATTGTCAGCACCAAGAATGAGCGCACGAGTGCGTCGATAGACTTGATCGTTAGTGGCGCAACAACCTAGATAGGGCAACGACAACAGACTCGGAACATTCGCGTCGTCCATTAGGAGCTGATTGCCAAAGCCGTCAACCTCGTATGCATATACAACTCCATTTCGTTTCGGCGTCACTTTGCCATAAGCATTAACTGCCTGGAGCACCTCTTGAGCCAGGGCACGACATTCACCTGCGAATTTTTGATCTGAAAGTACGGCCCCGTGAATTTCAGCGAGTTGCCTGAGCGAGACAACCGCGAAGAGGTTAGCCGGTATTAGAAATGGGTAAACACAAGCATCATCAGATGGTCGAAACGCGGAGTGGATCAAGCCGACCGGTCGAGAAGGATTCCCTAATCCATTGAATGGCGGGGTATCAATCGGATTATCGGTTGTTCGCTGGAACCGATAAGGGCCTGGACCATCAATTCGTTGTTGTTCGCGAAAAGTTTTGACAATTAGTCTACTTGCTTCTTGCCAATCTTTGTGAAAGCACGACGCGTCGCCGGTCGCCTTCCAGTAAGAATGCGCCAACCTTACCGGATAACAGAGCGAATCGATTTCCCATTTTCGCTCGCAAAGCTCGGGACCTAATGCCGGTTTGTCATTTACTCCCCAGGGACAGGCTTTTGCCACAAAACTAAAAGCGTTCGCGTACCTGTCGATGAGAATGCAGGATGTCTGCCGGTTTATGACACCAGCGATCAAATCCTGAAGCTTCTTATCCTGCTTGACGAGGGGAAGGTATGGAGTGATCTGCGCAGTCGAGTCGCGCAACCACATGGCATTGATGTCCCCAGTGACAACAAGTGTATCCGGACGATTATCACGAATTGAAAATGCGACTGTGGTATCAAGCGTATTGGGGTAGCAGTTCTCAAATAGCCATGCTAGTTCCGGATCGGCAATCTTTTCTTTTACCGCAACAATTTTTCGCTCAAGGGCTTCACTGACGAATCTACGTTGTGACGGAGCGGGACGAACTGTAGGAAAAACTTCTTGTGTTGCGTTGGTGAGGTGTATTTCAGGAAGCAACGAGGCTACGGCAGTGGAACAGAATACCCCTCGCAAGAATTCTCGACGTTGAGGCATTGGGCTTGACGGGGTGACCCTTAGTCTCCTGCTGGTTTATCGTTCAAAACGCTTTCCACGACCTTTATTAGTTCTTCGCTCTTGGCAAGACCAAATGCTTTTTTCCACAAACCAGTTCGATTATTACCAATAATAAAGATATTGAGATGATCTTGTTTATCATCCACATACTGTCCGAGTTTCTTCAAGGCAAAGTCGACATTCGTTTTTTCGCCGGAGAGAAAAAACCAGCCGGGTTTGGCACCATTCTTCTTAGCAAACTCTTTCAAGCGCTGCGGAGTATCCATCATTGGGTCCACGCTTATCGAAATCAGGTAGATGTCTTTTCCCAGACGGTCACCAAGTGAATCCTGGATTTTGGCCATGTTTCGGATCAAAGGTAGGCAACTGCCCTGGCAAGTTGAAAAAAAGGAGTTGATGACGACGACTTTATCCTTAAGCAAGTCGCTATAAAGGCGCATTTTCTGTCCCTCCTGGTTCGTCAACTCAATATCGGTGAAATATTTTTCAGCCGAATTTTGCGTTGATGGTTGAGGCTGCTGTCTGTCGACTGCCTCTCCGGCTGCAGACTCAATCAGAGAGAAACCGAGTCCAATCGAAAGCAAAACAGCGAATGCGGCAACAAAGGGCGTACGTCGTCTCATGATTGTTCTCTGGTGATGGCTTTAAAATCGTCGCGATTCTAAGTGATTTCGTTCTTCATAGGAATGATTCCGTAGCTGCTAGATCCAGGGGTTCGAATCCCCCACACGGCAGTGTGGGGCTCGTTCAAGTCCACACTATTTATTGGCTACCCGATTTTAGACTGCAAAAGCGAGGTTCGAATGAATAGATCGAACCTGAACGACCCCAAAGTGCCGTGCGGAGATTTTCGCTTTGCGTAATTACTTTTTCCCAGAAATCTGAAGATCGGGCCTTTTCCTTAGGAACTTCATTTTGAATCTTTCGTTTGACGAAAAATAATAAGCAACCTCTTTCAGGACCCTTCATCTGAACGGATTGGATTGCAAGTTTTCCTGACCAAAACGTTCTAAGGCTCAGGACCTCTGAAACTTAAGGCATAAGATTCAAGACGGTGGTCCATCGCAAGCGGCCTCCTAAGGTCCTGTTACACTCGGCAAAGTGCACGCGTGGACACATCGTTTAAGCTGTAGTGC
>JBKPQV010000358.1:0-5677 GCA_046734235.1 Acidobacteriota bacterium | reverse complement strand
GGCATCGATGAACGACGGGTAGACCCGAGCCAAAAGTTCGTTTGTATATGAGCCGACAAAGTCTTCAACCTTGCGTTGAAAGAAACTAGTTTCAAAGAGCGCATCGAATACAGTTTGTTGAGACACAAGTTCGTTGCCGACCGCGTTGCCTATTGATTGCGCAAGTCGCTCACGATGGCGTGGGATCATGCCCTGTGGCCAAACTGTAACGCCGAAAAGCTTTACCGACTTATATGGATGAAAGAGCATCCAGATGGCCATCCATGCCGCTAGAAAACCATGGACCGTGGCAACAACGACGATGCCGATCGCGATCAGAATCTTCAAGGTAAACGGATCGATGACGCCACCTCTAAAAAAGTCAGTACGACAACGCTAAAAGGTAAAACTGAAGAATTCAACCATCAAGACACGAAGACACAACGACTCAAACTTACTCTGACCAATTTAGTATTGGTGTCTTAGTGTCTTTGTGCCTTGGTGGTTACGTTTTCTTTACGTCCCAAATTCTCCACACAATTTACGACTCGACTGGATAACCAGCATTGACCCACGCATTGGTGCCGCCGGTGACATTGATCAGATTTGTGTAACCGTGCTTTTGCATCAAACTCGCCGCCGCACTTGAACGGTAACCACCCGCACAAATCACAGCGGTTTCGCGATCTTTGTCAAACGGGAGTTCTTTCACGCTTTTTTCAATTCCGGCTAAAGATGAAGGAAAAGCACCCGGCACGTGGCCTCCTGCGTATTCCGCTGGACGGCGAACGTCGACTAATTGCAAGTCACCCGCAGCCATTCGTTCGTACAGTTCTCCTACGCTGTACTGCTTGATCCTTGAAACGTTCAATCCCTCTCGGGCCCAATCTTCATCGTCGCCGATCAAGTAACCACGAACGTTTTCAATCCCAACTCGGGCCAGGCGCACGATCGATTCATCTACCTGCGCGCTTGTTTCCGCGACTATCACGATTTCAGCGTTCATTGGAATCAAGCTTCCAGCCCACATCGCAAACTGTCCGCCGAGTCCGATATTGATCGAACCCGAAATATGACCTTCACCAAAAGTGTTGGCTGAGCGAATATCCAGAATCACACTGCCGGCGTCTCTCAGCGAAGCTACTTCTTTGGGACTCAACTGAGCAGGGGGTGCGATTTCGGAGAGTCCACGTGCTCCCGAGCGATTGATTTCAGCATCTCTCGGGAAGTACGCAGGAGCTTCTGCAAGGTCGGCGGTCATCATTTTTACAAATTCTTCTTTGGTCATTGGTTTGAGTGCGTAGTTAAACTTTCGCTGCTCACCAATGGTTGATGACGTTTCTTTCGACATGTTCTTGCCACACATCGATCCTGCACCATGCGCTGGATAGACTTCAGTCTCATCTGGGAGCTTGAGAATTTTGCCATGCAGGCTCTCGTACATTAGTTCGGCCATTTGCTGTGGTGTAAAACCTTTGCCGCCTGCAAGATCAGGACGACCAACATCGCCGATAAACAACGTATCCCCAGTCAACAATTTGTGCGGAGCATCTGGTGCTGCAGTATCAAACACCTCGATGCAAATGCTCTCGGGAGTGTGCCCTGGTGTTTCCAAAAATCTCAGGACAAGCCTTCCGAGCCTAATCTCTTCTCCGTCCTGAACAGCTTTGTGTGCGAACGCGACTCCCGCTTTTTGGCCGAAGACAATGGTTGCGCCCAGGCGTTTTGCGAGTTCCTGGTGTCCGCTAACGAAGTCGGCGTGAAGGTGTGTTTCGATAATGTATTTGATGTTGAGGTTATTAGCGTTAGCTTCAGCGATGTACTCATCGACATCACGTTGTGGATCAACTACGGCAGCTTCGCCATCGGATCCGATCAAGTAAGAAGCATGTGCCAGGCAAGCTAAATAGAATTGTTTGAAATACATTGGATCTAATCTTTCTGTTTTAAAATTCTCCGCAATAAGACCAATAGCACCAATATGACAACTACGATTAATACCACTCGTGTCATCGGTGACCTTATTTCTCCGGTAGTTTGTAATATTCTCGAGCCGGCTTCAAAGGTCGCAGCATCCAGTAAGGTCTGCGTGTTCCGTCAGGTGAGTATTTGTCAGCTGGTCTTGTCATCGCCAACCATTTTTTGTAAACAGCGCGCGACTTTTCAGTATCGACAAAAATATCTCCAGCTTTGTCCGCTGCCTCCGCTAAACGCACCCGAACAGCCTGATGCCAACAATGCATTCCGGATATTGGATCCGGATGAACCGGAAAAGTCATGTTTTGATGAACACCAGTATCTTTCCACCAAATACGGAGCGTATCGGCATCAGTCGACTCGTAGGGTTCAATACCGCGCTCGCGTTTCAGATCCCATTCGGTCCCATTGCGATTGAGCTTCACGGTCGCCATTAACTGTCGCTGTCCATCTTCGTTCAAGCGCCAGCGACCCATGTGATGACTGCACGCGACAATGCCAGGTCGGATCCCCTCTGTCACCCATGCAGGAACAACGTAATAACCAATCTCAGTTTCGACCCGAACAAGGTCGCCTGTTTCCACACCGAGTTTGTCAGCATGGCTTGGATGTATCCAGAGCGGATTCGTATGGGCAATTTCATTCAGCCATTTCGCATTTGCACTTCGAGTATGAATCTGGACTGCCAGGCGGAAGGTTGATATCAGAATAGTTTGACCTTCTTCCAGGTTGTCTGGATGGACGTGGCTTTTGAAGTACGTGGGTATTGCGTATTCGGGCCAGCCCCAATCTTTTAGCGTTTGCGAGTAAAACTCCAACTTGCCGCTAGGCGTGGGAAAGCCACGCTTGATTTCGTCGCCAATCTTAATACCGGCAAGCCGGCGGCCCGCTTCATCACCGTCCGGCAATGGAACAGGAACGATGTTTGGTCCAGCTGGTTTAGCGGCGCGCGTGAAAACACGACCAAAAGTATCCACGTTTAGATCGTTCAGTTCCTCGTCACCAACCGTCTCGTCGTAGATCCTTCCTATCTTGGTCTTGATCTCGAATGCGCCATAGCGTCGCATGAACTCCAGGGGTGTGAGATTTTCCTCTGCCGCCTTTTCGGGTAGACCAGGAACAGAATTGTCGAAGATCCATTCATAGTATTCGTCGATACCAAGACGGGTACCCGGAATTTTTTTAGACTCAGCATATTGCCGAATGCCAAGGGAGCCATCCGGATCTATTCGCCAGGTGAGTTCTAACCAAAACTCGTTCTCTTCCCAGACTTCGCCCGGGTTTACATCGCGAGTGTCCTTGATATTTTGTCCTTCGCGTTGCTTCAAGGCTTTCTTCACAGGCTGGCGAAAACCTAGCCACTGCGAGTCGTGTGTTTCGTACGAATGAAGATCGTGACGTTCCGAAGCAACACCCATTGGCAAAACATAGTCAGCGTAGTAAGCAGTTTCATTCCAAGTGGGAGTTAAGGCAACGTAACAGCCCACGAGCTCCGGATCGGTAAACATTTCGATCCATGAGAACCCGTCTGGATTGGTCCAAACCGGGTTGTAGACGCGTGTGAAATAGGTGTCGAGTTTTGCCCGTCCGTCCTTTATCAGATGTGGCAACAAGAATGACATCTCGTTCATTGACAGCGGGTATTCTCGCGGCCAGGTAGTTTCGTTCCACATCTTGGGATGCGGTGGTGTGTACATTGGTCGAGGAACGAACTTATTCCACGCGTTTGGAAAAACACCTCCTTCAGTCGCAACTGCGCCGAGGAGTGCATTCAGAAAGAACAAACAGCGGGCGACGGACCATCCACCACTGACGCCGGATGCGACACTACGCCAGTTGTGACTCGAGAATTGCGTTCCGGCCGTTGCGACCAGTTTCGCAATGTCCTCTAGTGTTTGAGCATCAACACCAGACTCTTTTGACGCAAATTCGAACGAGTAAGTCCTGTAGCAATCTTTTAGAGCCTGTTCGAAATCTTCAAACTGGAAGTCTGAAACCTGGGCTTCGAAAGTTAAGAACTCTCTCCAGTTCCACCACGTCTTCACAAACTCTCGATTGTAGAGATTGTTTTGAATCAGATAGTTTGCAATGGCCAACAGTATTGCCGCTTCAGAACCTGGATAGGGGGCTACCCAGTAGTCGGCATGGGTGGCGGTTGAGGAAAGACGAGTATCGAATACGATTAGCTTGGCGCCCTTTGCTTTGCCATCAATGACGCGTTGAGCGTGCGGATTGAAATAGTGGCCTGACTCAAGATGGGCGCTGATCAGCAGAATGACTTTTGCATTTGCATGATCGGGGCTTGGACGATCAAGTCCCATCCAGAGTTGATAACCTTCACGACTACCAGATGAACAAATGTTGGTGTGGGAGTTGTGGCCATCAACACCCCAGGCGGCAAGTATCCGTTCGGTAAAGCCATCTTCGCCGGGTCGACCAACGTGATACATCACTTCGTCGCGGCGATCTTCGACGATGGCTTTGCGAATACGAGCGGCGATGGTGTCGAGAGCTTCGTCCCAGCTGGTACGTTCCCATTTACCGGCGCCACGTTTGCCGGTGCGCTTCAAGGGATAAAGAATTCGATCCGGATCTGTAACTTGATTAAGTGTTGCCGGACCTTTTGCGCAATTACGTCCACGTGATCCCGGATGCTCGGGATTACCCTCGAACTTTTGAATTTCACCTGTAACTTTGTCGATATATGCGAGCAGCCCGCAAGCCGACTCGCAATTGAAACAAGTTGTTGGAACCAGGGAATAATGACGCTCTTTGCGCTGGGGCCACGCACGTGAATCAAGTTCAGTCCAGTCGTCCCAACGTTCCTTGGGCGGGTACGCGGCAAGGTGTATGCGCGATGGACCAGGATAAAAAGTTTCGTCGTCTTTCATAACATTCTTCTCTGTGTCTTTGTGTCTCTGCGCCTCTGTGTTGAAAAATGACCTACGTTATCAAAGCCCTACTTCAACACAGAGGCTCAGAGGACACAGAGGCACAGAGAAAAACCTCATGCTAATGGTACCGATTGTCCGGCCTGCACATAAGCATTTTCGTAAAGCATCAACCCAATCAACGCTAACGGCGCACCTGCAACACCAAGTGTCGGCGAGACTACATTGAACAATGCAAGCCATGGAAGTAGTCCTCCGATCAGCGACATGATCGTGCCCATCCAAAAGTCACTCTTATAACGACCACTTACCATCTCCCAGATTGCCAGGCGTGCGTGCGCCGTTGGGTGCGTTAAAGAAACCTCTCCCCAGATCATAAGGACGTGAAGCAAGCTCGAAACTGCGAGTAGCCACATGAGCGGCTGATCTATCGGCTGTAAGCGAACCGTCATTGCATTGGTGTAAACGGAGAGAGGCAACAAGATACCTGAGCCGAGCAGCATCGCCTGCACAAAAAGGTGCGGCGGTAACAGCGGGTTTTGCCACATGTCGCGTGCCTTTGCCTGGGCGAAGAGGTAGGCGGTGTAAATTGCTGAAAGAATCGATAGTGGAATTCCGGGAGCGATTAGCATTCGGTGCAGTGAGTTCCAGCCCATCAGGCTCGCGAGAAAGTGAAGCGCTAGCACCAATGTATAACCAGCAATAATAAAAGCTCCTTTAACCAACCAACTGCGCCACTGCGGCCGCGTGAAGATCAGATGAAAACGTTCTGGATGCTCCAGATCCCAGATCAGTAGACCACCTGTGATTCCAAGGAATGCGCCTGCCAC